>JAISJH010000121.1 GCA_031261635.1 Oscillospiraceae bacterium | reverse complement strand
GTTATCAAATATCAGATATCAGAGACGTAGGTTTGGACGTTGGGTTGCGGAGGGTACGTAGGGGCGGGTTTCAAACCCGCCCTCCCCGCGCCGTGCGCGGACGTAACCCCGTCCACCGTCCCGGCGCAATGCGCCGGGACAGGGCAGGGCGAAGCCCTGCCCGTCTTTGCGAAGCCGCCACCGCACTTGCGATACGTACTATTGTTATGCGGCAAAGCAATCCAGGGTTGACGTACAATCCTGCGATACGTCCGTATGTTACGCTCCCGGCACTGGATTGCCGCGCGCCTAAACGTCCTACGTATCGCAAGTGCGGCGGCGCTCGCAAAGACGGCGCACGGCGCCGGGACGGCGGACGGGATTACTACGTAGGAGGGCGGGTTTCAAACCCGCCCCTACGTTTATTATCGCGCTACTACGTCGCTTCGGCTTGGGCCTGTGCCTATATATTTCACCTTTACGCCGAGGTGCTGTTCTATCAGGTCAATGTAAGCCTTCGCGTTTTTGGGGAGCTTGTCGTAATCGGTAATGCCCTTGGTGGATTCTTTCCAGCCGGGGAGCATTTTGTATATCGGGAAAGTGCTTCCTTTGACGTAGCTTGTGCAAACTTTGAGCTGTTCCACGCCGTCCAGTTTATCAAGCTTTGTCAGTATCAGTTCCGTAAGTCCGTTGACCTTATGGGCGTAGCGCAAAACCTCTAAATCGAGCCAGCCCAGACGGCGCGAGCGTCCCGTCCTCGCTCCGAACTCATCGTCCGGCTGCGAACCGTCGCCGCGCAGGGGGGCGGCCTCGAAATCGTCCATTTCAGTCGGGAACGGACCGTCGCCGACGTCGCTTGAAAAGGCCTTGGCAACCCCGATGACGCGCGTAATTTTGCTTGCGGGAAAACCGCCGCTAACCGCCGCGTAGGCCGCCACCGGGTTACTCGACGTAACATACGGATACGTCCCGAGGTCAATATCTTTCATAACGCCGAGCTGCCCCTCGAACAGGGCGGTCTTACCGTTATCAATATAGCCGTGAACAAACTCCACCGGGTCAACGAGCAGCGGAACAAGCCGCTCCTGCCAGTATTTGAGCTTGTCGTCCGGAACCTCGTATTCAAGCTCCGCAAGCCCTGTCGACTTAGCCTGCGCTATAAACCCGCGCAGTTTGTCTAAATCGCGCAAGTCCTCCGCTCTGGGGTTTTTGCGAAGCATTTTATAGGCATAGGCCTGACCTATGCCGCGCTTTGTCGTGCCTATCCCGCTCGCTTTTTCGATTGCGACGTCAAGCTCCACGTGATAGGGCAGGATTAAGTGCGCCTTGTCGGAGAGATACAGCTTTGAAACGTCCACACCGGCGGTTTTAAGCATATCAATCTCGCTGATTAGCACATCGGGATTGACAACGGTACCCGTGCCGACGAGATTAGCCGTCCCCGGAGTAAAAATCCCGCAGGGTATCAGGTGCATTTTGAAAACCCCGAAGTCGTTGATTACGGTATGACCCGCGTTGTCGCCTCCCTGGTAGCGGACTACTAAATCGGCTTCGGACGAGAGGTAGTCAACCATTTTCCCCTTGCCCTCGTCGCCGAATTGCGCGCCTATTACTACTGTTACCATTGTATAAATCCCTTTCAATGTGAATATAATATGATTAGTTAGCAGTTATCAAATATCAAATATCAAATGTCCGCGCGGCGGGGAGGGGAACTAATGAAAAATCTACTGTTCATTTCACAAAAGCGTAATTTGCCGCAGGAACTTGCCGCGCTGCTCTCGGAACTAAAATCCGTCAGCACAGACCTCTCGGCGGCGTATTCGGAATTTGGACGCGCTACCGAGCCGGAAATGATAGATTCCGCGGTATTCGCGATAAACGCCCTTGACGCGGAATACGGCGTAATCCTGCGAAAAATCAAAAAGCTAGCGCCCGGTGAGCAGGAACCCGTCCACGAGGTAAAACAGGAAAAGAAAACCAAATCGCCGATACTATTCGGTGCGGCGTGAACATAAAAGGAGCGCGTATTATGAACCGTATAATAAAACTAATCCGCAGTATAATCCTCGCCTCCGCAGGGCTAATCGCCGCCGACCTGATATGCGGCTACATAGGTATAACGCTCGGCGTAAGCCTGCTAAACCTAGCGGTAGTGACAATCCTCGGCCCCTCCGGCTTAGGGCTGCTACTGATTATGCGACTAGTATAACATATTCGTAGATGTTTGTCAATTGCGACTATATATTCCAGGGTAACAGAGTTTATTGGGTAACAACGTTTATTTTTTATTACGCGAATTGTCTGTCTTTTTCCCGCCGCGCCTCCCTCGGCGAAGCGTCCGCCCCCGTCATTGCGAAGCCGCCACCGCACTTGCGATACGTAGTTAATGAAATGCGGCGAAGCAATCCAGGGTTGACGTAGTAATTTAAGACACGTAGTCCGTATGTTGTCCCCCCGGCACTGGATTGCTTCGCACCTGTAACACTCTGCGTATCGTGGGCTTCCCGGTGCTTCGCAATGACGGGGGAGGGCGCTTCGCCGAGGGGACGCGGCGAAAAAAGTAAATGCTGTCGCCTTGTCAAAGCCCGGTCAAACATTGTAAATAGCCTCCGTTCGTTCAATGTATAGTCTGTCAGGTCTTGCTATGGGTAGCGGAACTACGTCAACCGACTTGCCAAAGGCATCGGCAAGGCAGTGTTCAAAGCCCAACACCTCGCATATGCTTGCCAAGGGCGGTTCGTTGAATTGCACAAGCAAATCCACGTCCGACTCCTCGGTCGCGTTACCGTTAGCGTAGGAGCCGAACAGGGTTATACTTCTTACGCCGTACTTTATCGCGAGCGGCTTCGCTTTTTCCCTTATCATATCAATCGTAAGCATTTTTACAGTCCCCTTTCTTTTGACGCTGTATTCAAAATGTGAAAAGCTAAAACGTTCGTCATTGCGAGCCGCGGAACGCTTGCGATACGCAGCGTTGAAACCGGCGCGGCAATCCAGTGCCGGGAGCGTAACATACGGTATCTGTGGTTTGTACTACTGGATTGCTTCGCACCTGTAACGTCCTGCGTATCGTGGGCTTCCCGGTGCTTCGCAATGACGAACTCTTTAACCCTTTTTGAATACCCTTTCATAATCATATCTATATTGTACACCATCGCGCGGGAAAATGCAAGGCTTAACTGTTAAATTCAAAATTACAGCGTGCCGTTTCGTAGCCGTGGCGTAGGATTAGCTCGAAATTCTCCTGACTGGGGCTTTCGAGCGTTGTTTTGTAGTCCGCTACGAAGGCCGCGCGGTCTGGCGGGAGGCAGTTATTTATGAAACGCCGCGCCTCGTGCGGCTCGAGACCCGCATTTAGGGCTATTTGCTCCGCGCTGTCGCCTATTTCGAGGTACAGACCGCCGCCGTTGTTTATCACCGTCGCCATAAGCTCGCGTTTTCGCAGTGAGCCCACCTGGTCCATAGCGATATCAAGTAGACGCATAAGGTTCCCTATCGACGGGCGCGCGCTTCGCGCCTTGTCGCCGCTATTTGCGGAGGCATTGCTTACAATCAGATAGTTTATAGTATCATCTAAGCCCCTGCCGATTTTGTGCAGAGCCTCGAGACCGAGGTTGTCGTATACCCCGCCGTCCCAGAGGTGCGCGTCCGGCGGCGTTTCCTCCGGCTCGCTTCCGTATTTGTCCCGCGTCCACGTATAACGCGAGGTTTTGAGTTTCAGCGGCCCTATAAGCACCGGGAAACCCGCGGAAGCGGCTATCATATCGGCAACGGGCAATTCGGGACGCTGAACGTAGCCGAGTTTATAATCCCCCATATAGTCTTTTCGTATTCTAAAACTCTTGCCGGTTTCAAAAGTCGTAGCGTTGATTTCCCAATAGGGGTAATTCGGCAAGTCCTGTATACTACCCGCTATGCCGAGCTTTTTTCGCATTACCGACGACAGCAAGCCCGCGCGGTTGCGCCAGTACCGCGGCGAAAACGGCAGACGGCAGAGCGCGGAGAGCTGTATATCATTCGCCAGTATAAGCCGCTCGATATCGGGCAGGGTGTATGAAAGATACTCCGAATCGCCCGGCCAGGCGTTGCCGCTCGTTTCAAATATCAAGCCCACGCAAATGCTCGCGCCCGATACAGAGGAAATATTTGCCACGCGGCTTAAATAACGCCGTTCCGCAAGGTACTTGAAAACCCCAAGGTGAAATATAGCCGCGCGTATCCCGCCCCCCGAGAGCGCAATACCTATCCGCAACGTGTCACGATTTAACGTAAGCATAATAAATCCCCCCAAGCATTGCAGTATATGCGTTGCTTGGGGGGGAAATAACAAATCACCGGTATCAAATATCAAATATCAGAGACGGAGGTTATGGCAATTGATAATTGATAATGAATAATTGATAATTACGGGGGGTTTGGACGGGGGTGCGTCCTGCGGGGGAAACCACCCCGCCGCCTGCGGGCGGCACCCCTCCACAGAGGGGATTGGGGTTGGACGGGAGTACGTAGGGGCGGGTTTCAAACCCGCCCTCCCCCGTCCCGGCGCCGTGCGCCGTCTTTGCGAAGCGCCGCTACGCTCGCGATACGTAGAACGTTACAGGCGCGAAGCAATCCAGTGCCGGGGGGACAACATACGTATGTTACGCTCCCGGCACTGGATTGCCGCGCCGGTCTCACCGGTACGTATCGCAAGCGTTCCACGGCTCGCAATGACGGGCAGGGCTTACGCCCTGCCCTGTCCCGGCGCATTGCGCCGGGACGGTGGACGTAGGTTGCGTCCGCGCACGGCGCGGGGAGGGCGGGTTTGAAACCCGCCCCTACGTCCACCTCGTAGCCAACGTCCAACCCCCCCGTAATTATCAATTATTCATTATCAATTATCAATTGTCATAACGTCTCTGATATTTGATATTTGATATTTGATAACTGTTAACTGCCTAATAGCTGTAGTATATTTGTTCTACCAAGCTATACAGCCATTCGTATACCAATTGGCTGAATATGTCGTCCTCCGCGTTGTATAGCTCCTCTAGCTTCGCCCCCGCTTCCTCTGTGAACGCGTCTAGTTTATCTGTGTTATCGCTTAGGTCGGCGGGGATTTTTATGATTTTATCGCTTGCCGCTTTTGGAGCTTCGGGAACTGCGTAGTCTGTTGTCAGCTTGTAGCCGAGCGTTAGTTTGCCGGGGGCTATTCCCCCTATTGCGCCGCTGAGTTCTATTAGCTGTCTGTCAGTTTCGTCAGTGTAAAGGTTGAATGTAAGCTCAAAATCCAGGTCGTTTTCGTTGTAATTAACGCTTGCGCTACCTGTAATAAGCCCCTGTTTGTCAATATTGAGGTTTTCGTAGGCCAGCGTAAGCCTGTCGTAATTGTCGCCGCCTGAAGCCGCGTTCGTCGCTAAAGTCAGTTCGCCCGTCCAGCCGTTTTCACTGCTTGTCGCTTTATCCTTCAGCGCGAAGTTAAACGCTCCCGCGCCGCCGGTATAGGTTAAATTCACTTCCGTGCCGCGCTCGCCGCCCTGTTCCATATGCCGCCACGCGCACGAAGCGCTCAAATCCGCGCTTTGCGCGAAGCGTCCGACAACCACACCGTTATGGATAAACGTAGTCATTGTAAACACGAGGTCACCCGTTTCGCCGCCGAGTTCCTGCAAGTCGGTGCGGATATCCTCCGGCCTGAACTCCGCTATGTAGCCCGATTGCCCGATTAAATCCAGAAGCTCGGGATTATTTTGCAGTTCGTCAAGCGCGAGGAGGGCAAATTCGTAAATGTCCGCCTGATAAAATTTCAGCGTGTACGCGTCGCAATAGTAATCCGAAGCGTTTAGAGGCCCTACAAAGGCCGTATTCTTTTCAACTTCGGCGGTTTTGGCTTTTTCAAAATACCACTTCGCGAGAGCAATAACCGAATCCTTGAGCTTTTCGCTGTCAAGCGGCTTCGGCGTTTCAATGTCCTCGCCCGAGTCAAAGGCGAATACGTAATCCGTCAGCTTCGGGCTGTCCGCGAGCAGGGTCGAACCCTCGCTGTAGGCGTTCACGGTAACAAGCTCGTTCCCCGCGCCGGATATGCCGAGGGATAGGAGCGTGCGCGCATCGTCCGCGCCTATCGAGCCGAATATTTTACCTGCCGCCACGCTTTTTGCAAAACTGTCGTCAAGCCCGAGCAAGCCGCCTAAGCCGAACAGGTCGCCCAAATCAGCTTTAGGCTCAAAGGCGAGGTCGAACTCCAATAACGCGCCCGCCGCGGCGGACTTTTCAAAGCCCGTCATCAGGGCTTCAAAGCCTTTCATTTCAGCCCGCTCATACGCCGAGCCTTTCAACGCCACCGCGGATATAGCCACGACAGCCAAAATAACAATTACACCGGCAATAAGCCCGATAACCCGCGCCGGAAAACGCCGCGGAGCCCGCGCGAACACATCAGCGGGTTCGCCGTAATCTGTGGTCTGTGTGCTATGTTCATCGTTCATAACGTACTCCTTTACAATACAATACTGTCGTTTATACGCCTACATTATACAGCATAAACAATGAAAAAGCAAGCGGGAATTTGACAATCTACCCGTTATCCCGCAAAAACCCCGCTATATCTTTCAGCGGCGCGGTGCTTACTTTTGCTTTTACCAGGTACTCGTTAGGGGTGGATTTTTCCGCTTCTGACGGCATAAATAGGTGGTTGAGGTTTTTATAGAGTACGCATTTTATATTTACCTTTTTGATTGCCTTGTACTGCTCGAAATCAATGGCGGCTGACACCTGATAATCTGCGCCGCCCTGTAGGATTAGCGTGGGCTTATCGGAGGTTTTCAGGTAGTCTATTGCGGGGTGGGCTTCCATTTCCTTGAAATAGTATATTGAGCTTCCTAGTATCTTTGCGGCTTTAGCCTCCTCGTCCGGGAGTTTTACTGTTTTTAGGTAGTTTTCGTAGTCCTCGCGCATAGAGTCCGCGGCGGTTTTGAGCTCGGGCGACGCGGAGGGCAGAGCCGCCAGATATTCATACTGCTCGAGCGCGATTTCCGGCATAGAGCGCAGCGTCCCCGCCATTATAATAATGCCGCTGAAATCACCCTCGGCGGCTATTCTCGGCGCGAGCGCGCCGCCTAAGCTGTGGCCTAACAGGTATATTTTTTCGCTGTTGATACGCTCGTCGTTCTCGAGGAATTTTTTTGCGTAGAGCGCGTCCTCTATGTACTCCTCGTTCACGGTCAGACTGTCGCCGACGTCGCGGACAAGCTCCGCGGCGTAGCTGTACGTGCGCTTATTGAAGCGCAGAACCGCGTAGCCCGCTTCCGACAAATAGTGCGCGATATCGCGGAACGGCTTATTCCGATAAATCGTCTCGTCCATATCGTTAGGGCCGGAGCCGGAGAGCATAACGACCGCCGCGACCGCGCCGCTGATGTTCTTAGGCAGCGTCAGGCGACCTTCAAGCGGGTATTTGTCGCCTATCGTAACAGTTTCCTCGGTGATAGCGTCGGGGATTGGCTCGTCCGCTAACGGCTCGTTGCCGCTTATTGAAAAGAAAATTCCGGCTATTTTGCCGTCTGAATCGAAAACTACGCGCGATACGGCGAAGTTTTCGCTATTTTCGTGCGCGGAATAGGTTTCGCAAATGGTATAGCCGTCGGATTCTGAAATTTTGTAATCTGTAACCTCGACAAACGCGCCGAGCTGCGCCGTTACGCTGTCAACCCACGCGCGCTGAAGCGCCGCCGCGCTGATTGCGTTTTGCACGGTCTTGTCACACAGCTCCCAGGCGGCTTCGGACTTCCCCGCCGCGAGGTTTTGTACAAACTCCCCGGCAAGCCGCTCCGTTTCCCCGCGCTTGTCCAAAGGCTCCGCAAGAGGCGTCGGCGAAGCGGCCTCATCGCCCCCCGCACAAGCCCCCGCGGGCATAAGCATCGCAAACAGAAGCATAAAACGAAGTAGTTTTTTCATAATGTCCCCTTTCCGCTTGGTGAAATTTGTCGGGTATATTTTATCATAAGCGGGTAAGGTTGTCAAGCAGTAACAGTTAACAGATATCAAATATCAAATATCAGAGACGAAAGGTTTGGACGGGGGTTGCGTCGCGCACGGCGCGGGAAACCACCCCCCCGCTGCGGCGGCACCCCAACCAAAAGGGGAATAGGAAGAAGGGGGTGGACGGACGGTGAGGGGTTGCGGATTGCGGAAGCCTCCCCCGTAAATTCCCCTCTTGGGAGGGGTGGCGCGTAGCGCCGGGGTGGTATCCCCGCGCCGTGCGCGGCGCAACCCCGTCCACCGTCCCGGCGCATTGCGCCGGGACAGGGCAGGGCTTCGCCCTGCCCGTCTTTGCGAAGCCGCCGTCGCACTTGCGATACGTAGTTAATGATATGCGGCGAAGCAATCCAGGGTTGACGTAGTAGTCTCAGATACGTAGGTACGTAAGACGTAGGACGTATGTTGTCCTCCCGGCACTGGATTGCTTCGCACCTGTAACATTGTACGTATCGCGGGCTTACCGGTGCTTCGCAAAGACGGCGCACGGCGCCGGGACGGTGGACGGGGGAGGGCGGGTTTGAAACCCGCCCCTACGTAAGCCCCGTCCAAACTCTCGTCTCTGATATTTGATATTTGATAACTGTTATTTGAAACTTCCCTCTTGACAAACGATATTATATAGTTTATAATATAGAGGTAAATCACAATATTGAGGAAAGGAAGGGTTGCATTATGGCTTTTCACGCGCAGTTACTTGACGCTTGTGTGCTTGCCAATATCGCTAAGTCGGATACCTATGGCTACACGCTGACGCAGAATCTTAAGGACGTTGTTAACGTTTCTGAGTCTACGCTGTACCCGGTGCTTCGGCGTTTGCAGGCTGAATCGTTCCTGCGGTACTACGACAGGGCGTACCAGGGGCGCAACCGGCGATATTACGCGATTACCGAGCGCGGCACCGAACAGCTGCGGGAATTTTCAGAGCAGTGGAAAATTTTCCGCGACAAGGTAAACGAACTGCTTGACCCGAATACTTACCCCGGCGCGGAAACCGCTCCGGCCACACAGGCACTCGCTTTGAAAGGAGACGATAACAATGACCAAATCGCAGTTTCTTGACGAACTCGCGCACAGGCTTCGCCATTTGCCGCCTAACGAGCGGGACGAGGCGGTACGCTTCTACGACGAGTACATCTCGGACAAAATCGAGGAATCGCAGGACCACGCGGACGCGGCTCCCGCCGAACTCGGCACGCCCGCGGAGCTTGCGGCGCAAATAATAGCAGTCTGGGCGGGGCAGGACGAACCGCGCGAGCGCACGGACGCTCACAACAGCCGCGCTCACGAACCCCCTCACAACAACGCCGAACAGGAGCGCACGGCTTCGGCGTATTACGAGGTCAACGACGAGCCGCGCGCGCCGCGAAAAAAATCAGGCTTCAGAACTTTCTGGATAGTCATTCTCGCCGTATTCGCCTCGCCCATTGCGCTGCCTATCGGGATTGCTCTTATTGCCGTCGCGATTGCGCTCTTTGTGACGCTGCTCGCCGTTCTAATCTCAATCGCGGCGGGAGCCGTTGCCGCGATAGTCGGGGGAATACTGACGCTCGTAGCGGGTTTCGCGCTTATAGGTACGAGCTTCGCGACTACGCTGTATTTAATCGGTATGAGTTTTGTCGCGGTTGGCCTGGGGCTGATACTTGTAATGTGCGTAAGACTTATCGCGAAGCACGGGGTAGTCGGCTTAATACGTATGCTGACAAACGCTATCAGGAGGGTTAAAAAATGAAAAAGAACAGGATTTGGGTCGTCGCCCTCGCGCTAATCCTCGTCGGGGGAATAATCGGCGCAATAGGCTACGCGAGCGGCGCGTCAACGGGGATACGCTGGGACAAAACGGGGCTTCACACGCTCGGCAACCGAAGCGACACCTTAGAAATGGCGGAGAGTTACGATATAATCACAAGCATCACAATCGACCACGATATCGGCAACGTAACGCTCGAGCCGTCCTTTGACGGAAGCTTCGGCTACTCGCTCACGTACTACAGCACCGTAGAGCCTGAAATAAACTATTCGGACGGCAGGCTCAATATTTCAGTTAAATCGCGGACTTACAACGGTTGGGGTTTTTCAAGCTTCGGCTTCAATATAGGGCAGGATTACTCAAACGACCTAATCGTCTACTACCCCGAGGGCGCGGAATTTACCTCCGGCGTGATTGACTGCGGTATGGGGCGCTTGAAACTAGAGGGCGCGGGCTTCGGACGTTTACGCGCCGATGCCAGTATGGGGCAGATAATCCTAAACGACATAAGCTCCGGCAAAACTGAAATCTACTCACATATGGGCAAGGTAGAGCTGTATAACGTTTACGCGGGCGCGACTGAAATAACCGCCGATATGGGCGCGGTGGACTGCCGCGACACGCACCTTTCGCAACGCTCACGAATTACGCTCAATATGGGCGCGCTCAACTATCGCGGAACCTTCGGCGGCGGCGCGGACATCGAGGCGAATATGGGAGCCGTTGAAATACGCCTCGACGACAGCCTCGATAACTACGACTTCGACCTAGACTGCGATATGGGCGAGGTACGCTTCGACGGCAACAACAAAGGCGACGACTACAACGAACGAAACGGCACAGGCAACCTGATAAAGATAAAAGCCAATATGGGAGCGATTACAGTTAACAGATAGCAGTTATCAAATATCAAATATCAGAGACGGGGGCTATGCCAATTGATAATTGATAATGAATAATTGATAATTACGGGGGGGTTGGACGTTGGCTGCGGGGTGGACGTAGGGGCGGGTTTCAAACCCGCCCTTCCCCGCGCGGCGGGGGGAAACTATGCTTTCATTAAATCGCCTCTAAGTGTTTCACGCCCTTCCCCGCGCGGCGGGGGGAAACCACCCCGGCGCTGCGGCGCCACCCCTCCACAGAGGGGATGGGGAATGGACGTGGGATACGTCCCGCGGGGGATTTGCGTTCCCGTTACCCTCGTCCAAACCCTCGTCCTCATCCCCTCTGTGGAGGGGTCCGCCCGCAGGCGGGGGGTGGTTTCCCCGCGCCGTGCGCGGACGTAACTTCGTCCGGCGTCCCGGCGCAGTGCGCCGGGACAGGGCGGGGCTTCGCCCTGCCCGTCTTTGCGAAGCCGCCACCGCACTTGCGATACGTACCGATGATATGCGGCGAAGCAATCCAGGGTTGACGTACAATTCTGCGATACGTAGTCCGTATGTTGTCCTCCCGGCACTGGATTGCTTCGCACCTGTAACGTCCTACGTATCGTGGGCGTACCGGTGCTTCGCAATGACGGGGGCGGGCGCTTCGCTGTTAAGGCGCGCTTGCAATTGTATAAATATTGTGGTATAATAGTGTACAAGCTGATTAACGCTACTCACCGCCTCTCGTACCGGGACACATTCAGACCTTCGACTGGATTAACATATGACCGCTACAATCTATTCCGGCTCGGACAAGGGCCTCTCATATTTTGGGGAACTCTTAGCGGAGTGCGGGGCGCAGTCCGTAGTTTCCTCTGTGCCTGACCTCTATATCGTTGACGCGCCGCTTCGCGACGAATTTGGCGACGAATACGCCGCCGCGCTCGCGCAGAGGGCTATGACGCTCCTAATCGTCAGGCGCGAGCTGTACGAAAAATACAGCGAGAGGCTCGCTTCGCGCGGCGTTATGGTTATGCCGAAGCCCCTGTCGCGCGATAATTTCAAGGTTACGCTGAAAATGCTCTCCGCGCTCTCGGGCAACCTCATTACCGACCTGCGCGAGAAACTGGAGGACACCAAATTAACGCACAGGGCAAAGCTCGTGCTGATTGCGAGCCTCCGAATGACGGAGCCGCAGGCTCACAAATTCATCGAAAAACAGGCAATGGACAGGCGCGTTTCAAAACGCGAGGTTGCGTTGAGTATCCTAAACACCTACGACAAACCCGCCGCGAAACGGGAGTAAAAAGGCTATGTATGGACGAGGCTTGCCTCGCCCGGTGGTACACAGACGCACGCAATTATACAACCGGGCGGGGCGAGGTGCGTTGCCCCTACAAGCCGCAACGTCATTTGTCCACCCGCAAAATTTAGAACGACCTAACGAATACAAAACTCTAAGAGGGAATTTTTTATGGACACAGCTTATCTGGTTCTCGCAAACGGTCGAATTTTCAAGGGGAAATCGTTCGGTGCGCCTATTGACGCGGCCACTGTCGGCGAGGTTGTTTTTACTACCGCTATGACGGGCTATGTGGAAACGCTTACCGACCCGAGCTATGCCGGGCAGATTGTTTTGCAGACCTTTCCGCTAATCGGCAACTACGGCGTTATGCAGGACGACCAGGAGAGCCGCAGGGTTCACGTCAGGGCGTACATAGTAAAAGACCCCTGCGGGGAGCCGTCAAACTTCCGCGCGGAGGGGGCTATATCGGAGTTCCTGAAAGCCTTCGGCATACCCGGGCTTTGCGGGATAGACACGCGCGCGCTCACGCGTTTAATCAGAGAACACGGCGTGCTGAACGGAGCGATTACCTCAGACCCGGACAGCGTAAACCTTGCCGAACTGCAAAGCTACGCGGTTACGAACGCTTTAGCGCAGGTTCGCGAAGTCAGACGCAGGGAGTACGGCGTTGAGGAACCGCTCGCAAAAGTCGTGCTGTGGGACTTCGGCTTGAAAACGAGCCAGATAATGCACCTCGTCAATCGCGGTTGTACGGTAGTGCGCGTAGCCTCCGACGCGTCGGTTGAGCAGATTTTAGCGGAGGAGCCGGACGGCGTGTTACTCTCAAACGGCCCCGGCGACCCCCGCGAAAATACCGCGCTGATAAGTGAGATTGACAAACTTACTAAAACGGGCGTCCCGATAATGGGCATCTGCCTGGGACATCAACTGCTTGCCCTGTCGCAGGGCGGGACGGTTGAAAAATTAAAATACGGACATCGCGGCGCAAATCACCCCGTTCGCGACGTTATAACCGGCAGGGCGCACATAACAAGCCAAAACCACGGCTACGCCGTAGCCGGGCTGCCTGAAAACTCAACGCTCCGCTACGAAAACATTAACGACGGCACAGTCGAGGGCGTAGACTACGGCAACTTCAAAGGTTTCAGCGCACAGTTCCACCCCGAAGCCTGCGCGGGGCCGGAGGATACGGCGTTTTTATTCGACAGGTTTATGGACTTGATGAAAGGTTGACGAACGTACTGCGATAACATCGCACAATACGTAGGGGCGGGTTTCAAACCCGCCCGTTGGTTTGCGCCGCAAAAATTGAAACGCACCGCAAAATGTAGGGGACACCACATCGTCCCGCGGGTTCATCAATTTCACATTCTACGGGACGGGGCGATGTGGGCATCGCCCCCTACATTAGACCGCGCAAACCATTGCCGTAGGGTGCGCTTATTACGCCGTGTTCTGTTATAAAACCGCTTATTAGCTCCGCGTCCGTTACGTCGAACGCGGGGTTATATACGCTTATCTTGTCCGGCGCCATACGCTCGCGGTACCACATTTCCGTTATCTCCTCAGCGTCGCGCTCCTCTATTTTGATATCCGCTCCCGTTGCCGAATTGAGGTCGATTGTGGAACTCGGGGCGCAGATGTAGAAGGGGATTTTATAGCGTTTAGCCAGAACCGCGAGACCTAACGTGCCGATTTTATTTGCCGTGTCGCCGTTTGCGGCAACCCTGTCGCAGCCTGTCAGCACCGCCTGAACGCGCCCCTGCTTCATCACCGTTGCCGCCATATTATCGCAAATGAGCGTAACGTCAACGCCCGCGGCGGCAAGCTCAAAGGCGGTCAGACGCGCCCCCTGTAACAGTGGGCGCGTTTCGTCAGCGTAAACGTGAAAGTTATAACCGCGCTCCTGCCCGAGATAGAGCGGCGCGGTTGCCGTACCGTAGCGCACGGCGCAGAGCCGCCCGGCGTTGCAGTGCGTCAGTATACCCGAACCCTTTTCAAGCAGTTTCAGACCGTATTCGCCTATACGGCGGCAGACTTCTATATCCTCGCTCCAAATCGCGAGGGCTTCCTCACGCAGAGCGTTTATTATTTGCGGAGTAGCGAGTTCGCGGTTTTTCAGCAGACTCGCTTCCATACGGTCAAGCGCCCAGCTCAAATTAACCGCCGTAGGACGCGCCGAATTGAGATAGAGCTTTGCAAGTACAAAGCGGTCATAAAAATCATCAAATTTTTTGTTTTCAAATTCTACAACCGCCAAATACACGCCTATGGCGGCGGCAACCCCGATAGCGGGCGCCCCCCGCACTTTTAACAAGCGTATAGCGTAGTAAATCTCCTCTTTAGTCCGCAGGCGCAGAAGTTTTACCTGCCCCGGCAGTAGCGTCTGGTCGATAATCTCGAGGCAATCGCCGTCAAGGCGAACCGTGTCCGGTAAGTTAGACATTCAAGTAGCCCTCCTTAACTGAAAGTTTACACAGCCTTGCAAGCTCCAGAAGCTGTACGTCTGAAATGTTTTGCCTTATCGGCAAATGCGCGGTTTTCAAATAAAGCTCGGCGGCCTTTTCAGCAATCTCAATACTCCCCAGCGCGTCGTCAAAACCGTTCCCCGCCGCGAAAATCCCGTGATTAGCCCAAAGGACTACGCGGAACCCGCGCATTTTTTCAGCCGTCGCCGCGCCAATGCGGTCGTCGCCGCAGGGCAGCCACGGAAGTACGCCTACGCCGTCCGGCAGGAACATCAGACACTCGCTGCACTGTTTCCAGAGCGTCCGCGTAAATTCGCGCTCGTCAAGGCTATGAACCGCGCTCATCGCGATTAAATTCGTCGGGTGAGTGTGGCAGATAACGCTGTGAGCAGGGTTTTCCCTAAGCCTCACCGCGTGGCTTCGCAAATGCGCGCTTATTTCGCTTGTAGGCGCGCCGCCGTTTTGAAAACCCCAGAGTAATTCAAGCTCGGTGCCTTTGACGCGAACAATCCCGAGTTTTTCTTTTGGACTAAGAGCGAGATTGCGAAAATACTCTCCCGTCCCGGTAACCAGAAATACGCGCCCGTTTAGTTCGGAAGCGTCAAAACTAAGCCTAAACGACCTTTTTGGCGCGGACGCGGGAAATTCAGTACCGTTGCAGGGCAACAGCATACTGATATTACCGGCGTTACGCTCGCTCCAGCCGTAGCCGGACATAAGCCTTGCGGTCCGGGCAAGCGCGCGTATATAGTCAATTATTTCACCTTTCAGCATTGTGTTGCCTCCCGGGGTTTATAATGTACGTGCAGAAGCTCGTGACTGCGGTCTTTCAAAATACCTTCGTAGAGAGCCGCGACAACGGCGTTTTCGTCGGAGCGTTTAGAACTCATATGCCTGTCTGCTGTATATAAACCTTCGCCGCGCTCGCGCTTTTCCGCGGAGTGCGCTATAGGCTGTCCCGCGCCGCTCACGCAGCCCCCGGGGCAGGCCATTACCTCTACGAGGTCAAAATGTTCGCCCTCTTTTATTTTTTGGATTAGCTTTGAGGCGTTATTCAGGCCGCTGACAATGCCAATACGAAGCTTCGCGCCGCCTACTTCGATAGTGGTTTCCTTTATACCCTCCATACCGCGAACGCCTGTAAGCGCGAGAAACTTCAAGCCCGTTTGTGATTTATCGTCCGATACAGAGCGCAGTACGGCTTCCGTAACTCCCCCGGATACGCCGAAGATTACGCCCGCCCCGGTAAGCCCCGCGAATTTTGAATCGACCGCCTCC
The DNA here is from genome assembly GCA_031261635.1 of Oscillospiraceae bacterium. Lineage (GTDB taxonomy): Bacteria > Bacillota > Clostridia > Oscillospirales > Oscillospiraceae > JAISJH01. The sequence goes on along the minus strand of JAISJH010000121.1, from coordinate 4,581 downwards.
GGCTCAAGCTCCGAGAACACTATGCCGGATTCCTTTATCATATGTATAAGCTCCTGCGTTGTAATAACCAAATCTACGCGCGGCTCGCCGTCTACGGCAAACTCTGACCTCGCGGCCTCGAATTTTTTCGCCGTGCAGGGCATTATAGCGACGTGAAAATGCCGCCGCGTGTCCGTTTCGCTCGCTTTTATCACGGAGGCGAACATCTGCATAGGGCTTCTGCAGGTCGAAACATTCTCCATAAGCTCGGGATACTTCTTTTCCGCAAACTGCACCCACGCGGGACAGCAGGACGTAAACATCGGGAACTCGTGAGGACCCTGCTTCAGACGCTCGACAAACTCCGCGGCCTCCTCTATAACCGTCATATCCGCGCCCGTGACCGTATCGTGAACCTCATCAAAACCTATGCGGCGCAGGGCTGCCGTAATCTGACCAATCGCGCTCTCCGAACCGCCAAGCCCGAATGCTCGGCCTATAGCTACGCGAACGGCGGGAGCGATTTGCGCCGTGACCTTTATATTTTCGTCTGATATAGCGTCCCATAATAGTTGACTGTCGTCGCGGACTATTATCGCCCCCGTAGGGCAGGAGGACGCGCATTGACCGCAACCCACGCAGGTAGATTCCGCGAGCGGGATATTAAACGCCGTCGAAACTGTCATCTTAGAGCCGCGCCCCGCGAAATCTATCGCGCCTACGTTCTGTATCTCGTTGCACATACGAACGCAGTCGCCGCAGAGTATACACTTGCTCTGGTCCTTTACAATGCAGGGCGACGACGCGTCGATTTTCCTAAGCAAATTGGTATTAGGGAAGCGCACGTCCTCAATCTGGAAGCGGTTGGCGAGTTCCTGCAATTTACAGTCGTTGCTGAACTGACAGGTCGTGCAGTCGCGGCAGTGGTTTGCGAGTATAAGCTCCAGTATAGTCTTGCGGTATTTACGCAGACGCGCGGTATTGGTGCGGATATTCATTCCCGCCTCCGGGATAGCCGAACACGCCGCGGCAAGCCGCCCCTGTTCGTCCTCAAACATACACATACGGCACGCGCCGTGTATCGACAGCTCCGAGTGATAGCAAAACGTCGGAAGCTGTATCCCCGCCTTGCGTATTACAGACAGCACATTGCGTTCGCCGTCAAGCGCGACGGGTATGCCGTCGACTATCATAATCTCTTTTTTCATTGCATATCCTCCACCGGGTTAGTAGCCGTTTCAGGTGAGCCCATTAAAATAGCGCCAAACGGGCAGGTTTCAATACACGCGCCGCATTTTATACATTTTGCGCTATCTATTACAAAGGGTGTTTTTACAACTCCGCTAATTGCCTCAACAGGGCAAACCTTCGAGCATTTAGTACAGCCCCTGCATTTTATAGGGTCTATCGCAATGGTTTTCAGCTTCGTACAGACTCCGGCGGGACAGCGTTTGTCATATATATGCGCTTCATATTCCTCGCGGAAGTACGTTATAGTGCTAAGAACCGGCTGAACGGCGGTTTTACCGAGGCCGCAGAGCGCCGTAGCGGAGATTGTGTCCGACAGCTCTAAAAGCAGCTCAATGTCGCCGTCCTCGCCCTCTCCGGCTACTATGCGCTCTAAGATATCGCGCATACGGCGCGTACCCTCCCTGCACGGTACGCACTTGCCGCAGGATTCGTTTTGCGTGAAGTTCATAAAGAAGCGGGCTACCTCCACCATACAGGTATCGGAATCCATAACGACTAAGCCCCCGGAACCTATCATCGCCCCGGCTTTCTTAAGTGAATCGAAGTCAAGCGGCAGGTCAAGATGCTTCGGAGTAAGACAGCCTCCGGAGGGTCCCCCGATTTGCACCGCCTTAAAATCCTTGCCGTCCCGCATACCGCCGCCTATATCGAAGATTACATTCCGCAGGGGCGTACCCATAGGCACCTCTATAAGCCCGGTATTAGCGATATTCCCCGTAAGAGCAAAGGCCTTAGTCCCGGGCGAAACTGCGGGACCTACTTTCAAAAACTCCCCCGCGCCTTTTTCAATAACGCGCGGCACATTCGCGAAGGTTTCAACGTTATTTAACAGCGTGGGCTTATCAAAAAGCCCGCGCTCGGCGTACAGCGGCGGCGACACCTTCGGCATACCGCGCTTGCCCTCAATTGAAGCGTTCAGCGCACTGCCCTCGCCGCAGACGAACGCGCCCGCCCCGCGGTTTATTTTAAGGTTTAAGCTAAAATCAGTCCCTAAAATGCGCTCGCCGAGCAGTCCCGTTTTTTCAAGGTCGCGTATCGCGCCCTCCAAACGGCTAACAGCAAGCGGATATTCGGCGCGAACGTAGATGTAACCGCTGTCCGCGCCGGTCGCCAGCGCGCCGATTAGCATACCCTCTATCATTCTGTGAGGGTCGCCCTCCATAACGCTTCTGTCCATAAAGGCGCCCGGGTCGCCCTCGTCGCCGTTGCAGACTATGTATTTTTGAGGCTCCGCTTGCGCCCTGACGGTAGCCCATTTGCGCCCGGCGGGAAATCCCGCTCCGCCGCGCCCCCGCAAATTCGCAGCCGTCAGCTCCGCGATTATACCCTCCGGCGTCATTTCAAACAAGGCCTTTTCAAAGGCCGTATAGCCGCCCACCGCGAGGTAATCCTCAATCGTCGTGGCGTCGATATGTCCGCAATGCTCCAGGACGCTACGCGTCTGCCTGCGATAGAACGGTATTTCGTCCTGCTTCTTATACGTTTCGCCGCCGGTTTTGTAGGCGAGCCGCTCGATATGTTCGCCGGCTATAATTGTTTTTTCGACAATCTCCTCAACGTCCTCTACTTTAACCTTTGTATATAGAAAACCCTGCGGCTCTATGCGGATTAACACGCCCATTTCGCAGAAGCCGTGACAGCCGCATTTTTTCATATGTATCATATCGCCGTGCGGTTCAAGCTCGAGGTTTACCGCGACGGGGAGGTTTTTATCCTCCAGAACACGTTTCAGCCTGTCGTAAACGTCAAGCGAGCCGCCGGACATACAGCCCGTCCCGCAGCACACGAGAATTTGCCGCTTAAGCAGACCGCCGCGCTGTTTGCAACGCTCCCTGTACGCGCCGAGAGCCGCCCTGTCAGTTAGTCGTTCCATTATTCACTCCTCCTCTTTCAAAGACGAAAGCAGTTCCGAGGCCTTTTCAGGCGTCATTGCCGGATACACTTTATCGTTGACCGTAAGCACCGGGGCAAGCCCGCAGGCACCTAAACACGATACGGTTTCAAGCGTAAACCTTAAATCCTCGGTAGTGGGCGTAGCCTCCGATAAGCCAAGCTCCGCGCGGAGCCGCGTCAATATCGGGATAGACTTACGCACGTGGCAGGCGGTCCCGTCGCAGACCCTCAAAACATAGCGCCCCTTAGGTTCAAGCGAAAAATTCTCATAAAACGTCGCGACAGAATAGAGCCGCGCCACTCCAATGCCGAGCCGCGCCGCGATATAGCCGAATACCTCGCGCGGCAAATAACGGTAATGCTCCTGAACGCCCTGTAGTATCGCGATTACCGAGCTTTCAGCCGTACCCGTCTTAGCCATAATTTCCTCTAAAACGTTTGGTTCGAGTTTGCTTTTTGACATTTATGTACTCCTCCCCTTAAGCAGAATTTTAAGCAGCGGCAGCGCGGCAATTGCAAGCGCGCCGCCTATCAATGCCGAGAATAACTGCGGTACTGAAAACGTTCCCGAAATTGCTCCCGCCTGCGGTTCCGGCAGTTTCAGCACCAGCGGTACGGCGATTTTAACTATCCCAAAAAACAATACGGCAAATTTAACAAGCGCCCCCAGAATAGCGGCAACGAACGGCTTCCAAACGGCGCGTACCGCCCGCGCCTCACCCGCGATAAGCCGCCACACGAGCGCGAGCGTTACGTTCCCGAGCGCGATAAAGGGAATAAGCTCCCACATAGGCCCGATATTCAGCAGTTTTGCGAGTACCGGCGATATCAGAGCCATACACAGCCCGGGAGCCGTGCCGCTCGTAAGTACGCAGATAATCAAAAGAAAATTGACTCCCGAGCCCGTAAGCAGGGTAAGTTTTAGCGGCGCCGTGACATACTGCCAGACAATCAAAAGCGCAAGCAATACAGCCGCCCGCGTGATATCAACAGTAGCCCGCCGGTAACGCGGTCTGACGTTTTCCATATACTCTCTCCTACAAAAGATGTAACTATTTGACAAAGCCATTATATCACAGCGCGGAAAGGATTGCAAGTGAGTCAAATAACAGTTATCAAATATCAAATATCAGAGACGGGGGTTTGGACGAAGGTTTGCGCGGGGGACGTAGGGGCGGGTTTCAAACCCGCCCTCCCCCGTCCCGGCGCACCGTCCCCCGTCCCCCGTCCACCGTCCCGGCGCCGTGCGCCGTCTTTGCGAAGCGCCGGAAAGCCCGCGATACGCACCACGTTACAGGTGCGAAGCAATCCAGTGCCGGGGGGATAACATACGGCTTACGTATCGCAGGATACTACGTCAACCCTGGATTGCTTCGCCGCATATCATTAACTACGTATCGCGAGTGCGGTGGCGGCTTCGCAAAGACGGGCAGGGCGAAGCCCTGCCCTGTCCCGGCG
>JAISJH010000113.1 GCA_031261635.1 Oscillospiraceae bacterium | reverse complement strand
GCGGAGACTCCAGTACGAGCAATGCTCCAACACCTACGGAGAAAGAAAGCCCAACCGTAGCACCTACTTCAAAAGAAGTTACGGTCGATGAAAGGGTGCTTTTCGAGCAGTCAGGCATCAAGCTGATAGTTACTGGACTTAAGGACAGTATGTTTGGACCGGAGCTAACCGTTCTTATTGAGAACGAAGGTAGTGAGTCTGTTACCGTTCAAGCGCGTGATGTTTCGGTCAATGGGTATATGATGAGTTCGGTTATGTTCTCGGCAGATGTCGTTGCAGGGAAGAAAAACAACGATACAATAACCTTTATGTCATCGGAACTCAAAGAAAGTGGAATTGAAACGCTCGGAACAATAGAAGTTTCTTTCCACGTTTTTAACAGCGACAGTTGGGATACTGTTTTCGATACAGACACAATCACTATTGAAACCTCGGCAGCAGGTAGTGTTGAACAAGTCGCAAGTGAAACAAAGCGGGTGGCGTTTGAGCAAAACGGCATAAAGATTTCTTTTGTCGATTTTGACTCAGAAGCATTTTTTGGAACTGACATTAAGTTCTATATTGAGAATAACAGCGACATCCCCATTACGGTACAGTCACGCGGCACTTCTATCAACGGTTTTATGATTGATGGGTCGATGAGCTGTGATGTACTGCCGGGGAAGATGGCGAATACGACGCTTTCGTTCTTCTCGTCCTCTCTTGAGGAAAATGGCATTACTGACATAGAATCTGTCGAATTGAAATTCCACATTTTAAACAAGGACAGTTGGGACACGATAATCGACACTGATGTAATTACATTAGAAGGGAGTGAATAGTAATGAAAACTGCAAAACTAATAATTGGAATAATAAGCATTGTTCTGTTCATATTCATTATGTTCCAGTCTTGCGCCGTTGGTGTTGTAAATGCGATTGAAAGCAATTCAGACGATTTAAGCGGTTCTGCAGGTGTACTTCTTGCGTTTGCAATGTTAATCGCTGGAATAATCGGGATTGCCGCTCGAAAGAGCAAAGGAGGCGGGATAACTGCCGGGATATTTTACATCGTATCAGCTTTGATAGGCTTTGTAAACCTTGGCACGTTTGGTGACTTGGTTGTCTGGTCTGTTGTTGCCTTGGTGTTTGGTATTGTATTTATTATTGGCAGTGCGAGAATGCCGTCAACAAAAAAGAACAAAGAATCTGAATAGAGTTAAGAATTACACAAGTATGCGCACAAGGGGTCTCTCATCGAGGGACTCCTTTTTTTGGTTGTGGTAATTGTGCAACCCTCCAAAGCCCCCCTCTTTAGAGGACGCACTGCCTCCGCAGAGGCGGGGGGTGCCTCCCGCGCAGTGCGCGGCGCAACCCACGTCCAAACCTTTCGTCTCTGAGATTTGATAGGTGATAGCTGTTATTTGAAAATAGCTCTTGACAACGATTACCAATTGTGATATACTATCGTTAATTTAAGCCTTTATGGGCAAAACGCGCAGAACTCGGGTGTAATCCCCGGACGGTACCGCCACTGTAAACGTGCTATCAGCACGAAGTCAGGTATCTGCGTATCTTATGACTTGCGGCATTCAGGTCATACGGTTTACGTTCGTCGTAACGGTATAAGTAATGCTGTTGCGGCTTTTTTTATGCCACAATAAAGAGGGAGGGGTTAAACGTGCCTGAGAAACCCTCGCTTGTCCTAAGCGAGAAGGAACGAAAGCTAATCGAGCTAATACGCAAGCTCAAACACGGCGAAATACGCGTGATTATCAAGGACGCAGGTCCCGTCCGCGTAGAGAACATAAAAGAGAGCATATTGCTGTAAAGTGAACTGACCGAAGAACGGGAGTTCCTAATCAGACAGCGCGCAGGCTGCGCGGGTCTGATAGGTGACTTCCGTTTTTTCGTTCACAGGCAATTACACAGGGAGGGCAGAACAGTGTTAGACCCACCGAGCAACCCGGGGACCGGCGGCGCGAACCGTGACCGCCCGGCGCGGCCGGTCCCGAACGCAAAGACCAACGGACGGCAACCCGCAACCGCGGGGCAACCCTACATACTGCAAGCGACAACACGCCGAAGGAGGGCGCAAGTTATGAAAAAATCGCGTAAACTAATCGCGTTACTACTCGTAATGGTGCTGGCATTCAGTTTTTCATTTTCCGCTATGGCGGTGACTTGGCCGTCAGATAACTACGCTTACTACGTCATTGAACCGAAGCCGGAACCAATCCCCGGTAGTTCTGTTGTTTATCTTACTATCAACAGTTCAAAACCCTCCGGGACAGTAGGTATTTCAAACGGACCTTTAGCAATAACGTTAGGCGCGTCTAAAGTATACCACGTAAATGACGTTCTTGTAGCGGCACACGCGGCGTACAGTTCATATTCTTTCTATGACCAGGCAGGACTGCCGATTACGTCATCTTCAAGCTTACTGGATTCTGTTTCCTATGTCGCGAATGATTATGACCCAATTTCTACATACCCGTACAGCGGTTGGTCTTTCAGAATCAACGACAAATATCCTCTTATAAGCAATGACCCTACTTCCGGGCCAATGGGAGCTAGCATTGCCGAAGCAAATGTTAATCCCGGAGATACAATCAATTTGTATTATTCAAATATGGCTCAAACTTTGCCTACCGAATATGTCCGTGTGCAGAGCGCAAGCCCGTTAGGGAGCGGCATTGAAGTTGCGCTGTTTTCCTCCACGAGCTACTACGATAGCTCTACGTGGTACTGGAACATTTCAAATTTTACATCGTTAACGGCTTCTAGCATTACCGTTTATATTGACGGTGCGGCTAAAACGGCAGATTATCAAAGCGCTTCACATCTGTATAAAATTGATAATGTGTCAGCGGGTACGCACACTATTTATGTACAACCGACATATAACGGTGAGGGTGTTCCTTATCGTGTAGGAGTGCCGGTTCAATTCACAATCTAACCCGGCAGACATCGGCGGGAGTGGTTTCTACCGCTCTCGTCTAAACTTGATTTATAAAAAAGGTGAAATATAATGAAAACAAAACGCGTATTATCCCTGCTTCTCTCCGCTATCCTCGTATTGTCGTTATTCCCGGCTGCGCTGTTTGCGTCTGCGTGGAATTGGTCAAGCGATATTACTATTGCTAGCAATGAGCGTAATATATTTGACTACAATACTTCTCCGATTTCATTCAAGTTGGACAATGGTCAAATAGTTCCGGTAGAGTTTATAAGATATTCTACAAATATTAATACTTGGAAATATATATTTCAAGTCGGTATTCCGGAGGGATATATCGGCAGTATTACGGTTGATGACCCCAATGAAGTTTTGACAAGCTATACTTACGGCGGCTTTCACGTTAACGGACTTGAGTCCGGCTATAATTCAATGATTCCGGGTGGAACAACAGAAGCGAGCTTTGTTCTCGCTGAAATTACAGAAGCAAGCTCTGTATTGGCGCATAGCAATACTTATTTTACAGATTATGCTGCGTTCACGGGTGCGGCGTCTGCACGTGGCGCGTATGTAGATACTTTTACAGCTAGTCCCTCATATGCAGCGGCAATTACGAAAATAAACACATATTCCAGTTTCCAAACCTACTTGACAAATTATCAAAATGAGGTTCTTGCGGCAAATCCGCGTTTTCCAAGTTACGAGGCTTTTTTAACCAACTATCCCGCTTATCAACAATTTAATGGAAAATATGCTGAAAATATTGATGAATACGCGCTAGAGGGCTACCAATTCCCCTCTGAAAAATTCAATTATAGAGTGGTCTTTAGTGAACCTTATCCCAAAAACGGCGCAAATGCTGAAGTCTATTTCTACGAGGACGATAGCATAAATCTCGCCCCGCAACCTGACCCTATCAGCGTCAATGTTAGCTACTTGAATGACGACAGCGGTTTCGTTTTTGGGCGACAGGAAATCGGTGTAACGCCGGGCTTGGCGGCGGAATACGGCTACAGCGGTTATACGGGCGAAATTCCGAACGCCGTTACCGCTCTTGACGCGCTTGTCGCTCTGCACATCTCAATTTTTGGCGATGATGTGACGGATATCAACGAAGCATTGACGGAAAGCGGTGGTTTTGTTACTACGGCAATGTATACAGACTATTACCCGGTTTACTTTGTAAATGGCGATTTGCCGAATGACGACGGTTTGGGTTACGCACTGAATGACGCAGTATTGCAAGAGGGCGATGTAGTTGAGTTTTTCGTTTTGCAAGACGGAACCTGGCTGGACGCCTATGTATGGTTTGAGCAGAACGGTGAAAAAACCGAAGCCGTGACCGCATACGTTGGCGAACCGCTCGACCTGATTGTATCGGGCGTTGACGGCGCAATGATGTATCCTCCTGACGAGTGGAAAGAACACGCCGCACCGATTGAGGACGCGGCTGTCGTACTTGTTGACGAGGACGGGCTCTTTGCCGATACTCCGCTAGACATTTCAAACGAGGACGGCGAGGTCAGTTTGCTATTTGACGAACCGGGCGAATACATAGTGTCCGCATATAATTATGAGCCGGATTACTGGTCGCCTATAATGTCCCCCTGGCTCGTAGTAACGGTTGAGCCGGCGGGGGTAATCGAGAGCGTTGATATCACAAACGGTCAACTGCTCGGCAATTACAACTATGACAATAACGCAACGCCCAAGTACAGCGTAAAAGTCAACCAATACGACGCCGTTGTATGGCACGGCGCGGACAACGGAACCTTTGAAATCAGCGTAAGTTCCGAAGCGCAGGTCATTCCCGCCGCCGGAAGCGCGGAACGCATAGGCGACAGCAACGTCTGGACGCTTACGCTACCCACGTCCGTTGACGGCACAACCACAAACGTAACGGTTGCGGGCGTAACATACGCCTTCACCTGCTACACGCAGGCATACAGCGGTATGCCGACGCGCGTAGCCGAATACATAGTACCCGGCTCGCAGTATACTAACGGCTTAGGTCTTGGCCCCTACGGTATGAACGGCGTAGCGACTTTACGCGGCGCGAACGTAAGCGAGACTACATTAAACATCAATACCGGCCCCACCTCGCTCGGCAACTTTGGCGGCTACATTACGTATTACTATGACACCCCGATAACGGACAACCCGAATAACCCCTACGGCGTGGATTTCATAGTATTCGGCAATTCCGTAGGCGGTAACGCCGCGTTCTCCGAGCCGGGCAACGTGCTTGTGTCGGAGGACGGCGAAACGTGGTACAATCTCGCGGGAGCGATGCACTACGACGATAACGCGTTGTGGAACCACGAGGCAACCTATTCAAGCGGCAACGCTTTCCCCGAGGCGGCAAAATACCCGCTGTTTGACTGGGAGGGCAAGGAAACAGCGTTCACGCTCTCCGGCGTGGAACTGCTGCGAACTGATACGTCTCAAAACGCGCCTTACCCCGACTTCGGCTATGCCGACGTAGGCAAAAAGGCGACAGCGGACGAGAACAACAACGTAGCGTCAAACCCGTATGCGGGGCTTGTTCTGGAATACGGAAGCAACATAACCGACCGCACAGACGGCTTCGACCTAAAATGGGCGGTTGACGCTGACGGGCAACCTGTCACGCTCGGCGATATACATTACATTAAAATTCAAACCGCCACGGACATAGTAAACGGCGGCATAGGCGAAAAATCCACGGAAGTCAACGGTATGCGTAAAGCAAAAGCCAATAGCACGGCAGTAGGGGAGACCTCCGCGCCGACAAAGGTAACAATCGCCGGGGCAGAGGTTGACCTTGAATCTGACGAGGCAATAACAGTGCCGAACGGCGCGTTTGAGGTAACGGTTGACACAACGGCCGCGAACGTATACATCAACAGCGTTCGCGGTGCAACGCGCGGGTTTGCGGCTATTCCAGACCACGAAATAATCCGTATCATAGTACAGGACGAAAACAAAGCTCCGTGGATTGGCTACTTCAATCTCGAGGAAGATGACGAGGCAAGCGCTCCGGCATCGGTAAGCGTAACGTTCAACACGGACGGAGGCACTTTAGATGGAGCTACTACGCGAGTGTACGTTGCGGGAACATCGGAGCAGCTGCCGATACCGACGTATCCTCCCAGCCGCACGTTTGACGGCTGGTACTCCGGGACTACAAAAATTCAGAGCGTTCAAGCAGTAATCGCGCTCGGGCTTCCGGCGGTTACCTTAAAAGCGCACTGGATATACAACACAAGTCCGCAACAGCCGACAAACGTCACCGTAACGTTCCGCCTAGTCGGCGCGGAAAAATTGCCTACAGGCACTGCGTATCAAAACTGGATACAGACGCGCACTTACACGCTCCCGCTAGGCTCGCGAATGAGCGAGCTATTCGTAAAAGCCATAGCGGACGCGGGCTTGACGCAGGTCGGAGCGGACAAGAACTATATCGAGAGCATAACCGCGCCGAGCGGCTACGGCGGCTACGCGCTCGCGGAATTTGACAACGGCGTAAACTCCGGCTGGATGTACACCGTTAACGACCACCACGCGGACAGGGGCTTGCTGGAGTACGACTTACAAAACGGCGATATAGTCGTCTGGCACTATGTCAACGACTATTTAACAGAGATTGAGGATTGGTTTGGGGGGTCGCAGGGTACCCCTGACGACCAGAACAAGTGGCTACTGGTTGCCGACACAGCTCCACCAACCGGGAATACGCCGCCCGCAGGAAACAATGATACCACCGCCTCCGGAGGCGGCGCGAATACAACCGATACAACTGATACGCCGGATAGCAAACTCGCCGAAGCGGTAACGGTAGACGTCCCGGCGGCTACCATCAAAACAGCGGACGACGGAAGCGTCACGGCAATTGTCGAAGTCAAAACAGACGCCATAACCAAGGCAGTCGCCGAAGCGGTAAAAGCGTCCGAGGGCAAAACGGACACAAGCACCGAGGTCATAATAGTTGTAAAGCCGGAGGAACCCAAAACGGGCGAAACCGCGTCTAAAGTCACAACCGCCGAGCTTGATTTAATAGTCGAGGCCGTCAAGGAAATCGCGGCGGCAAAAGACGTTGTACTCACAATTGAGAGCGAAGTAGCGACAATCACGCTCGATAACGCAACGCTCTCCGGCATAGCTGAAAACAAGGCCGACACAGATACAGTAAAAATCACCGCGAGCGAGATTGAAACCGCGCTCATAGAATTAACCGTGACGGTTGGAAACACGGTAATCCACGATTTCAAGGGCGAAGTGACCGTTAAAACTCCCTACACGCCGCCCGTGGAAGTCAAAACCGAGGATTACGACCTCTTAACCGTCTACTACGTAGACGACAGCGGGAATTTGTCGGAGGTTTCGGGCGCGCGCTTTGACCCGGTAACTAAGCGGATTGTGTTCACCACAACGCACTTTTCAAGGTTTATGGTTGCCGAGTGGATTAACCCCTTCGGCGATATAGTGAAAAGCGACTGGTTCTACAAAATAGCGAGGTTCAGCTACAGCAACAACTTGATAGAGGGTATAGACGGCAATTTCGAGGCGGCGCGGAAACTGACGCGCGGGCAAATGTTCACGCTGCTCGCGAAATACGCCGGGGTTGACACAAGCGGCGGCGCGAAGTGGTACAGCAAGGGCGTAGACTGGGCGGTAGCACAGGGCATTTCAGACGGCACAGCCCCGGAGCGGCAAATCACACGCGGCGAAATGTTCCAGCTACTGTATAACCTGGCAAAAACGCGCGGCGCAGACGTAAGCGGAACAGCCGACTTATCCCGCTTCCCGGACGCAAACGAAGCGTCGCCCTATACGCAGTCCGGCCTAAACTGGGCGTTAGCAAACGGCCTCGCAAGCGGCGACGAAAACGGCAAAATAAACCCAAAAGGCATAGCAACCCGCGTAGGAGTTGCCGGGATTTTGAAAAACTACATTGAAAAGACAGCGTGATAAGACTTCGACGTGTAGGGGCGGGGCTTGCCCCGCCCGGTTGTTTTGCCCCGCCCCTGGTGCGCCGCACGGCGCAGGGCAGCGCCCTGCCCGTGGTGCGCCGCCCCGGCGCACCGTCATTGCGAAGCCGCCGCCGCACTTGCGATACGTACCGATGATATGCGGCGAAGCAATCCAGGGTTGACGTACAATCCTGCGATACGTATAACGCGTAGGACGTATGTTATCCTCTCGGCACTGGATTGCTTCGCGCCTGTAACGCCCTACGTATCGCGGGCGTATCGGCGCTTCGCAATGACGGTGCGCCGTTCCGGCGCACCCCGCGCACGGCGCACCCCGCGCACGGCGCACCCCGCGCACGGCGCGGGACGGGGGAGGGCGGGTTTGAAACCCGCCCCTACGCCCCCGCGCAACCAAGCGTCCAAACTTTCGTCTCTGATATTTGATATCTGTTATCTGAATAAACTTTCGTCTCTGATATCTGATATTTGATAACTGTTAACTGCCCCGTCCGCGGACGGGGCCTGCTTGACAGCGAAGGTTAAATATGCTATAATGTTCCATATTACATTACAGGAGGTCGCCTATTATGAGATTTCTTAACACATTGCTCGCGGTCAAAGATATCGCGGCGTCAAAACAGTTTTATCACGATATTCTCAGGCTCGAAGTCTTAAGCGATTTTGGAGCCAACGCCGTACTTACCGGCGGGATAGCCTTGCAGACACTCGAGACCTGGGCGGGCTTCCTGCATAAGCCGGAAAGCGAAATTATCCTCAAAAATAACGCCGTTGAGCTTTATTTTGAGGAGAGTGAGATTGAGGATTTCTGTGAACAGCTCCCGAAGGATATCCAATTCGTCCACGGGCTTCGCGAACACAGTTGGGGTCAGCGCGTTGTGCGTTTCTACGACCCGGACGGCCACATTATTGAGGTAGGCGAAAATATGGCGATAGTAGCCAGACGCTTCATCGACAGCGGTATGACAATAGCGGAAACGGCAAAACGTATGGACGTCCCGGTCGACTACGTTGAGTATTTGTTTTTAGCGGTTGAATGAGGCGGGGTGTAAGGTTGCGATTTACGCACACAATGGGGCGGGTTTGAAACCCGCCCCTACGTACCTGCGTGAATACTCACGCCGCCGCCAATGCCGAGAGTTTCTTGAAATTCCTCGATACCAGGAACAGCGACAGCACGCTCGCGAGCGAATCGGCTATCGGAGCAGACCACAATACGCCGTCAATTCCGAAGAATATAGGCAGGACTATCAACAGCGGGAGCAGTATAAACCCCTGCCGCGACAGCGACAGCAGTATGCCCTGCCGCGCCTCACCTATGCCGGAAAAATAATTGACCGAGAGCGGCTGAACGCCGTATATGCAGACCATCATTAAGAATATGCGGAGATAACGCTCGGCAAACTCAAAATATATGTCGCTCCCCCCGCCAAAGATACTCACAATCTGGCGCGGGAAAATCTGGAACGCGAGGAAAAACACCACGCTGATTGCGATTATCGCGCCCAGCGCCTTTTTATAGGTTTCTTTAACCCGCGCGTAGTTTTTCGCGCCCATATTAAAACCGTATATCGGCTGGCAACCGATTGCTATACCGACCGAGAAGGCTATAATAATACTGTTCAGCTTCGCGATAACGCCGGAAACGGCTAGCGGGATATCTTCGCCGTAGACCGAGTTCGCCCCGTAGCTTGTTAAAACGTTATTCAGAACAATGCTCACAAGCATCATAATGCTCTGATTGATACAGTTCGACAGCCCGAGTTTTAATATCGAAAGCGTTGTCTTAAGCTGTACGCGAAGGCTTGCTAGCGTAACTTTGAACGCCTTGAAACGACGGAAATACAAAACGCAGATAACGAACGAAACAAACTGCCCGATTACAGCGGCCGCCGCCGCGCCCTCTATCCCCCAGTTAAACGGGAACATAAACAGCCACACGAGTAGCAGGTTAACAAGCACCCCCGCGAGGTTGCAAATCATAAAATACTTAGGGCTACCGTCTGCGCGTATGAGCTGACTTGCCGCCTGGGTAAAGAGGAATACAGGCAACCCGATTGCCGTTATGCTAAGATAAATGTCCGCTAACGGCAGGACATTTTCCGTAGCTCCGCAAAGTAGCAGAATAGGCGTTTTGAAAAGCAATACCGCAATCATTAAAAGCACGCCGCAGATAGACGTAAGCACAAGCCCCGTACCCACGAAGCGTCTCGCGTCGTTTTCGCGTTTCGCGCCCATTGCGATATTAAAATTCGCGGCGGCTCCGACGCCTATTAGCTGCGCTAAGGCGTTAGTCAAAATCGTAATAGGGAACACGACGTTAGTAGCCGCGTTGCCGTACATTCCCACGACCTGCCCAATAAAAATCTGGTCGGTAATGTTATAAGCCGCGCTGACAAGCATACTGATGATAGACGGAACGGCAAACTGCCGTATCAAGCCCGCGACAGGCGCGTAGCCAAGCGGGTTACCTTTTTGCGCTTCCATACGTTACACTCCTTTTTTTCATATAGTATAGCACAATCAGACAAGTTTTTCAACCGTAATATTTTGCCGCGCAGGGCAATAAATGTTGTAGCCATTTGGGGAGAACGGCACCATTTCGTAGGGGCGGGTTTCAAACCCGCCCTCGTGTTTGTAGGAGCGGGTTTCAAATCCGCCCTCGTGAATGAGGGCAGGGCGAAGCCCAGCCCGTCATTGCGAAGCACCGGTACGCTCACGATACGTAGGGCGTTACAGGTGCGAAGCAATCCAGTGCCGGTGGGAAAACATACGTGCCTACGTATCTTAGGTTACTACGTCAACCCTGGATTGCTTCGCCGCGTACAGAATTGCGAAATTCTACAATGCGAGCGTTTCGCCGTCCGCGGAGGACCGGCTTCGCAATGACAGGGGAGGGCGGGCGCGATAAATCGCGCCCCGACGCGGGTTGTGCGTTGACGTTTCCCGACGCAAAAAGGGGCGGGTTTGAAACCCGCCCCTACGAAATTGTGCGTTTTTATGGTATCGCGTTTTTTATAAACTCTTATTTCTTTACGCTTGCTATTCTCATTTTATAGAACGAGCGCCATACGAATACCAGTCCTACCGCTAACAGGACTATACCAATGTACTTCGCGGATTTCGCGAACTGCTCTGTCAGGGCGATTTCGAGGGCTAGTGTGCCGAACAGGGTTGAGAACTTGATAATCGGGTTTAGGGATACGGAGCTTGTGTCCTTGAACGGGTCGCCAACTGTGTCGCCTACTACTACGGCGTCGTGAAGTTCGCTATCCTTGTCGTTTAGGTCTACTTCTACAACTTTTTTGCTGTTATCCCAGCAACCTCCGGCGTTTGCCATAAATATAGCCTGGAACAGCCCAAAGAACGCTAGACCATAGAGGTACGCGATAAAGAAGCCAACGTTAATACCGTCGCCGCTCGGAGCCGAGAAAAACGCGAACGACAGCGCGAAGCAAAATACCGCGATGAAAATGTTAATCATACCTTTTTGCGAAAATTCCGTACAAATCTGCACGACTTTCTTGGACTGCTCGGTGGCCGCGCTCCGTGAGGCGTTTTCGTCAAGGTTTATATGTTCCTTGATGTATTCAACCGCGTTGAAAGCTCCCGCAACAACCGCCTGGATTGACGCGCCGGAGAACCAGTAGATTACCGCGCCGCCCGCGAGGAAGCCGATTATCATATAGGGGTTTAGCATACTCGTGAACGCGTCGATTGTAAGCCCGGTCTTTTCCGCGATAACTAAAATAAGCGAGAATATCATTATTGTCGCGCCGACTACCGCAGTACCGATTAGCACAGGCTTTGCGGTTGCCTTGAACGTGTTACCCGCGCTGTCGTTCGCCTCCAGGTAGTGCTTTGCGAGTTCCTTATCCGGCTTGAAGCCGAAGTCTTTTTCGATTTCCTTGTCAATGTCCTTGATTTCCTCTATCAGCGACAGTTCGTAAATAGACTGCGCGTTGTCGGTTACGGGGCCGTAGCTGTCAACGGCGATAGTGACGGGACCCATACCGAGCATACCGAAGGCCACAAGCCCGAAGGCGAATATCGGCGGGTAGTTCATTATAGCGTCTAAACCCTCTTTGCCGAATACGAGCGAGAGGAGCATTAGAAACGCGAATACAAGACCAATCCAGAACGCCGAGAAGTTACCCGCGACTAAACCCGCTAAAATATTGAGGCTAGCGCCGCCGGAACGCGCCGAGGCAACGGTTTCCTGGCAGTGCGCCGATTTAGACGAGGTAAAGAGCTTCGTAAACTCCGGGATAAGAGCCGCGCCGAGGGTTCCGCAGGAGATTATACCCGCGAGCTTCCACCACAGAGCCGCTCCCGCCGCTCCTACATCGCTGTTAGGTCCGATAAGTACATAGCTCGCCACGAAAGTTACGATTATTGAAACAATGCTCGTAATCCATACGAGGCTTGTAAGCGGGGCTTCAAAATCAAATTCGCTGCTCTTGCTGAAACGCGCGGTTGAGATTGCCTTGTTAATGAAGAAGGACGCAACGCTTGTGATAACCATTAGTATACGCATTACGAATATCCAGGCGAGTATTGCCGCCTGGTGTTCCCCCGCGACAGCGAGGCAGGTAAAGGTAACGAGCGCGACGCCCGTAACGCCGTAGGTTTCAAAGCCATCGGCGGTTGGTCCAACGCTGTCTCCCGCGTTGTCGCCTGTGCAGTCGGCAATTACGCCGGGGTTTCGCGGGTCGTCCTCTTTAATTTTGAAGAAAATCTTCATAAGGTCAGAGCCGATATCCGCAATCTTAGTAAAGATACCGCCGCAGATACGTAGCGCGGAGGCTCCGAGGCTTTCGCCCACCGCAAAACCTATAAAGCAGGCTCCCGCCAAATCGCGCGGAATGAACAGCAGGATTACGAGCATCATTAGCAGTTCCACGCAGACGAGCAGAACGCCGATAGACATACCCGAATCAAGCGGAATGTTCAGGAGCTTAAGCGGCTTACGCTCAAGCGAGGCAAACGCCATACGGGCGTTAGCGAGCGTGTTGACGCGCATACCGTACCACGCTATAGCGTAGGAACCGGCAATGCCGAGAACCGTCCAAAGCAGTATCAGCGCGACACTGCCGACGCCGTTACCTTTCAGGGCGCCGAAGTAAAACCCTACGCACAGACCGACTATTACGAACAGCAAAAGCAAAAACTTACCCTGTTGTACCAGGTAAGCCTTACAGGTTTCGTATATAGTTTCCGCGACGTCTAACATACTGCGGTGCGCTTTAAGGTTCTTGATACGGACAAATTGCGCGATAGCGAACACAAGCCCCAAAACGCATACCACTATGCCTATGAGCAGTAAAGTATTTTGGTTATCCGAGAACTTCGGGACAGGAACGTCGGCTTCGCTTGCGAACGCTGTGACTGCGGTTGCGGCAAAAGCGGTAATAGCCGCCCCGATAGCCGCCAATAGCTTCTTCATTGGCTGAGTAACTCCTTTAATATATTTAAGTAGTACGTTGTCCGGCAAACATAACCAAGACATAAAATAGTTTAGCACAGAAAAAGAACTTTGTCAAGCGAAATTTTCACGTAAAAGCGACAACTTTTTCAGAGGGCATTGTAGGGGCGACCTGTGGTCGCCCGCGCGGTTTTTGGGGGCATTGTAGGGGCGACCTGTGGTCGCCCGCGCGGGTTTATGGTGGGGATTGCACGCCAATGTAGGGGGCGATGCCCACATCGCCCCGCTCCGTAGAATGTAATTTGATAAACCCGGCGGGACGATGTGGGCATCGTCCCCTACAAGATGGTGCGTTTTTCCTCGTTCAGTAGCCGCAAAAATCTTTCGCCGTAGCGTTCGAGTTTTACTTTTCCCACGCCGCTAACCTCCAGCATTTCGTATTCGTTCAGCGGGTGTTTTTCGCACATATCGGCAAGCGCGGCATCTGAAAATATTATAAACGCCGGGACGTTCTGCTCCTTCGCTATTTCAAGCCGCAGGGTTTTTAATTTTGCGAATAAATCGCTCGACTGCGGGTTAACGGACTTAGCGGAAGCGCGTACAGTTTTTACGGCGCGTTCGGTTTTGCGCTCTCTTACAGAAATGCTTACGCCCTTAAATAAAACTTCGCGCGCGCTTGACGTTGCGCTTGCCGTGCGGTAAACGTCGTCACTTAGTGCTATATAGCCGAGCTCTGCCAAACGATTAAAAACCTGCCTGATATACGCCGGGCTTTCGCCTCTCATCGCGCCGTAGGTCGGAAGTTCCTCTTTTGGGAGCGTAGCGGACTCGGGGTACTCCGTGCCTCGCAAAACTCCGCAAAGCCTGTTAAAACCTAGGCGCGTACCGCCCCTAGCAAGCCTTATTATGCACGATAAAATCTTTTGAGCGTCGATAGTGGCGTCCGTCGTACCGCTGTCGTCGGTCTTACAGTTCGAGCAGTTACCGCAGCCGCCGGAGTGGTTTTCGCCAAAATAGTTCAGCATAAAATGCCGCAGACAGCCGTATGTTTCGCAGTATTTTTCCATTAGGTCAAGAAGCTGACGATTGCGCTGTATTTCCTCGGGGTTTTCCGACTGGTTAATTAAAAACAGCGCGGTGTTAATATCTTTCCGCGCGTAGAGTAGTATACAGTCCGCGTCTAAGCCGTCACGCCCGGCTCTCCCCGCTTCCTGGTAATAACTTTCGATATTCTGCGGCATATTGTAATGCACGACGAAGCGCACGTTGCTCTTGTCAATGCCCATTCCAAAGGCGTTCGTGGCGACAATGACGCGTATTTTATCGTAAATAAAATCGTCCTGCGCGAGTGAGCGCTCCTCCGGCGGCAGTCCCGCGTGATAGGCGGCGGCTTCAAAACCGTCGGACTTTAATTTTTCGCACAGACCGTCAACTTCCTTGCGCGTAGAGCAGTAGACAATACCGCAGCCGTCAGTTTTATTGAGGTACGTTATCAGCGCGGTATACTTGTCCTTTGGTTGCTGAACCTCAAAATACAAATTCGGACGGTCAAAACCCGTAGTAAGCGTAAGCGGCTCGTGAAGCCGCAAAATCCTTAAGATATCGTCGCGAACTCGCGGCGTAGCAGTAGCCGTAAAACCCGCAAGCACAGGGCGGCTATTGAACTGCGCGACAAACTCCGGGATATCGAGATAGCTAGGGCGAAAATCCTGCCCCCACTGCGAAATGCAGTGTACCTCGTCCACCGCGATAAGCGATATATCAGCGGACTGCGTAAATTCAAGCATAGAGGGCATTAGTAGACGCTCGGGAGCTATATAAATCAGTTTATATTGCCCCTCCC
The DNA here is from genome assembly GCA_031261635.1 of Oscillospiraceae bacterium. Taxonomy (GTDB): domain Bacteria; phylum Bacillota; class Clostridia; order Oscillospirales; family Oscillospiraceae; genus JAISJH01. The sequence continues at coordinate 26,452 of JAISJH010000113.1, read as the reverse complement.
GGGCGTTCGCCATAGCCGTAGCCGTTTGAGCCGCCGACAGCGAGGAGTTTATAAAAGCGGCCGATATACCGTTAGCGGTCAGAGCCTGCACCTGGTCGCGCATAAGCGAAATCAAAGGCGAAATAACAAGCGTTATACCCGGCAGAAGCAGCGCGGGAATCTGATAACAAAGCGACTTCCCCGCGCCCGTAGGCATAACCCCAAGCGCGTCGCGCCCGCCGAGCAACGCGGAAATAATTTCCTCCTGCCCCTCGCGAAAGGCGTCGTAGCCGTAGTAACGCTTAAGTACCTCGTGCATTAGTATGTATCTCCGATTGTAAGATTATGTTATATTGCGCGTATATATTAGACCTATCCTAAAAACTTACTGTATCTCTGTAGGGGACGATGCCCACATCGTCCCGCGGGTTCATCAATTTCACATTCTACGGGACGGGGCGATGTGGGCATCGCCCCCTACATTAGACCGCAAAAAGGTTTTAGGACAGGTCTATTATACTACAAGCGACAGCCAATTGCAAGCGCGAGTTTTGCCGGAGGGTGTACAATTTTCGCCACTGTACGTTCACATATAATTTACAATATTATCTATTGACACATAACACCCACTGTGCTATAATGCTTAACGCTATTAACAATTAACTTTGTTCACAAATCTATAACAGCTCGGGGAGGCGGGGAAATGGACAGGGACGCGCAAACTGCCGCGCTTATTCGCGGCGCGGCGGTGCTTATGACTGATATCCACAAAAACAGTCTGCATAAGGAGTTCAGCGGCGAGGCTATTGTCCTCGTATGTATCGCGCTTTGCGAGGGGCATATTTTGCCGGGGGAGCTTGCCTCGCGCTTAAAGGTTAGTCAGGCGCGAGTGGCGGCGGTTCTCGGCGTGCTTGAACGCAAGGGTTTAATCCGGCGCGAAGTTGACGCTACGGACAGGCGGCGTATGCTCGTAACCATTACAGAGGACGGCAGCGCGGCCTGCGACAGCCACCTTTCAATGCTTCGGGCAAAAGCGGGGAAGGTGCTTGACGCTTTAGGCGACGAGGACGCCGGAAACTTAGTGCGTATAGTCGGGCGCTTACACGAAATCTTTGATAAAAATGAAAAAAAGGGGAAAGAAGTATGAGAGCGGTATTCAGATACTTAAAGGCCGGAGCCTGGGCGGCGGTCTGCGTGTGCTTTGCGCTTATTTTCGCGCAGGTCTGGCTTGACTTAAAACTCCCGGAATATATGGCGGAGATAACTACCCTGGTGCAAACCCCGGGAAGCGTTATGCGCGACGTGTGGCTCGCGGGAGGAAAAATGCTCGTCTGCACGCTTGCGAGCGTCGCGACCTCTGTTGCCGTGGGTTTTATAAGCGCGAGAGTGGCTGCGGCGTTTTCGCGCGATTTGCGCGGCGGGCTGTTTGAACACGTTGAGAATTTTACAATGGAGGAAATCGGAGGTTTTTCTACCGCTAGCCTTATAACGCGCACTACTAACGACATCACGCAGGTGCAAATGCTTGTCGCAATGGGCTTGCAAATCGTTATCCGCGCACCGATTATGGCGGTGTGGGCGATGCTTAAAATCTCCGCGAAGCAGTGGGAGTGGACGGCGCTCGTAGGCGCGGCCATAGGGGCAATGGTACTGCTGATTGTCTTTATGATGATATACGCCCTGCCTAAATTCCGTAAAATTCAGACGCTTACGGACAACCTGAACCGCGTAACGCGCGAAAATCTTACCGGGATACGCGTGGTACGAGCCTATAACGCGGATTTATATGAACAGGCGAAGTTCGGAGCGGCTAATCACGAGCTTACCGATAATAACCTAAAAGTTTTCAGCGCGATGGCTGTGTTTATGCCCTTTATCTCGATTGTTATTAACGCTATGTCGCTCGGTATCTACTGGATTGGGGCGCGGCTTATTGACGCGGCTCCTATGGCAAGTAAAATCCCCTTATTCGCCGATATGATTACCTTTTCGCAGTATTCAATGCAGGTGCTTATGTCGTTTATGATGCTTGTGATGATATTTGTAATGCTTCCGCGCGTAATGGTATCGGTGCGGCGTATAGCGGAGGTGCTGAATACGGAGCCGAGGATACGCGACGGCAACGTTACGGAATCCCCGGCGGGAATAAGCGGCGAGGTAGTGTTTGAAAACGTCAGCTTCAAATACCCCGGCGCGGAGGACTACGTACTTCGCGATGTTACATTTTCAGCGAAACGCGGCGAAACCGTCGCGATAATCGGCTCGACGGGAAGCGGTAAATCGTCCTTATTAAACCTCGTTCCGCGCTTCTACGATACTACGGAGGGGAGCGTCTATGTGGACGGGGTAAACGTCCGCGACTACACGCAGGAGGCTTTAAGAAATAAGCTAGGCTACATACCTCAAAGGGCTATACTGTTCAAGGGAACCGTAACGGACAACGTAAAATTCGGCTATTCCGCGAGCGAGCATACGGACGTAGAGGGCGACGTTAAAAAGGCCGTATCAATCGCGCAGGGGACGGAGTTTGTCGAGGAAATGCCGGAGGGCTACGAAGCGAGCATATCGCAGGGCGGGACGAACGTCTCAGGCGGTCAGAAACAGCGGCTCGCAATCGCCCGCGCGATTTACAGAAACCCGGAAATTTTTATATTTGATGATACTTTCAGCGCGCTTGACTATACAACAGACCGCGCGCTCCGCTCCGCGCTGAAGCGCGAAACCGGCGGCGTTACGCGGCTCATTGTAGCACAGCGTATCGGGACAATCCGCGACGCGGATAAAATACTCGTTCTCGACGGCGGCCGCCTCGCGGGTACGGGGACGCACAGCGAGTTAATGCAAAACTGCGAGGTCTACAGGGAAATCGCGTTTTCACAGCTTTCAGAGGAGGAACTTGCCTAATGAACGACGAATACGAATTTGGCTCGGCTAAGACGGGCGACGACGACCGCGACGACGACAAGCCGGAAAATTTCAAGGAGGCGTGGGTTAAGCTTCTGCGCTATTCAAAGGCCTATTTCCCGGTGTTGATTTTCGCCGTTATATGCTCCGCGGCAAGCTCACTGCTCACGCTGATAGGTCCCGATAAGCTACGCGAGCTTACAAACCTCGTAACGGAGGGACTGCTGACCGGCATAGACCTTGTAGCGGTTGGGGTGATTGCCGTGACGCTGATTGTCCTATACGGCATAGGCGCGGTGCTGTCTTTCGCGCAGGGGATTACAATGACCGTCGTATCGCAAAAACTCTCAAAAAACCTGCGGACGTCAATCTCTGAAAAAATCAACCGCCTGCCGCTGAAATATTATGATTCTAACAGCTACGGCGATATTTTAAGCCGCGTGACTAATGATACTGACACGCTCGGCAATTCGCTGAACCAGAGCATAGGGCAGCTTGTACACGCGGCGGCTATGTTCGTCGGCTCAATAGTTATGATGTTCAAGACTAACCCGCAAATGGCGGTGACGGCCGTGCTGTCAACAATTCTAGGCTTCGGCGTTATGATTTTAATTGTATCCAGGACGCAGAAGTATTTCAAGCAGAACCAGGACAATCTGGGCGATATAAACGGTCATATAGAGGAAATCTACGCCGGGCATAACATCGTAAAAGCCTACAACGGAGAGCGCGGAGCTAAAAAAACCTTTGACGAGATAAATAACCGCCTGTACGTATCCAACTGGAAGTCGCAGTTTTTGTCGGGTCTGATGATGCCGTTAATGGGTTTTATCGGGAACTTCGGTTATGTAGCGGTCTGCGTAGTCGGGGCGTACCTCGTTATGAACGGTACAATCACGTTCGGCGTAATTGTCGCGTTTATGATTTACATACGGCTCTTTACTCAGCCCCTGTCGCAGATGGCGCAGTCGTTTACGAGTATGCAGTCAACAGCCGCGGCGGCGGAGCGCGTGTTCGAGTTTATAGACGAAGCTGATATGCCGCCGGAGCGTGAGAAGCTGACATTTGTAGACCCCGGGACGATAAAAGGCGACGTGAGTTTTAAGGACGTGCGCTTTGGTTACACGGAAAAAACCGTCATCAACGGTTTTTCAATAGACGTAAAAGCGGGGCAGAAAGTGGCGATAGTAGGACACACCGGCGCGGGTAAAACGACTATGGTCAACCTGCTAATGCGCTTCTACGAAATAGGCTCCGGGGAGATAACGATTGACGGAACGCCGATAGCGGACATAAGCCGCGAAAACGTTCACGATATGTTTTGTATGGTGCTACAGGATACCTGGCTCTTTGAGGGGACAATCCGCGAAAACATAGTCTACAGCAAGAGCGGCGTTTCAGACGCGAGCATTGACGCGGCGTGTAAGGCGGTAGGCTTAGACCACTATATCCGCTCGCTTCCGAACGGCTACGATACGGTTTTAGGCGACAACGCGAATATTTCAGCCGGTCAGCGTCAACTGTTGACGATTGCAAGGGCGATGATACAAAACTCGCCGCTGTTAATCCTTGACGAAGCAACAAGCAGCGTGGATACCCGCACGGAACTATTGGTACAAAAAGCAATGGACGCGCTAACGGAGGGGCGCACGTCCTTCGTAATAGCGCACAGGCTCTCAACAATAAGAAACGCCGACTTGATATTAGTAATGCGCGACGGAGGCATCGCCGAACACGGCACGCACCTGGAGCTACTGGCAAGAGGCGGTTTCTACGCCGAATTGTACAACAGCCAGTTCGAGGATTAGAATACGTAAAAAAATTAACATCGCCCCTACAATTGACACTCCCGCCAATTGTAGGGGCAACGTGTAATTGACATTCACGCCAATATTTGATATTTGATAACTGTTATTTGACGTATTTGATAACTATTTCAACGTGCGCTGTTCCGGGGAACATATCCACGCCGATTATTTTAACAGCGTTGTAGCCAAGAGCCGCGAGCCGTTCCGTATCGCGGGCGGCTGTAGCGGGGTCGCAGGAGATGTATATTATTTTATTCGGCTTTAGATTTGCCACGGCCTTAGTCACCGCGTCGTCAAGCCCTTTGCGCGGCGGGTCAACTATTACAGCGCTGTAGTTATCTGTAGCGAGGGCGTATAACTGCGCCGCGTCGCCTGTTATAAAGTTGCTGTTTTCTATGCTGAGTTTTTTATGGTTCGCGACGGCGTTGTCAATCGCGGCGGGAACTATGTCAAGTCCCGTGATATTAGCGCAATTCGGGGCAAGGTAGGCCGTGAGGGTGCCTATACCGCAGTAGAGTTCAAGCAGCTTTTGCGAGCTGTCAGATTTTACAAAATCAACCGCCTGTTCGTATAAAACCTCGGTTTGCTTACTGTTTACCTGGAAAAAGGACGCGGGGAAAACGTCGAATGTCATATCGCCGAGCGTCATCGGAACGGTCGCGCCGCCGTGCAGGGTGTAGAAGGTTCCGTTCCCAAAAATAGTGTTGCCGCTGTCGCGGTTATCGCACCATACGAGCGAGGTACAGACGCTAAGTTTTGACAGCAGAAATTCGGCAAGCTCCAGTTTAGGTTTGCCCTTTGCGATTATGACTATCTGACTTCCGCGAACAAAGAGTTTACGCAGTAAGCCCTTTTGCGTAGCCTCGTCGTAGGTTGAAAGCCCCAGCTCGTCAATTGCGCTCTGCAAGGCGGCCGCCGCCGCGTTTGCGAACTCCGTCTGAAGCAGACAGTCCGTTACCGGCAGAAGCCTGTGACTTCGCGCCTGATAAAAGCCGACTTTGCGCTCCGCGATATTGTAAATAGCCTTATTGCGATAGCCGGAGCGCGACTGCGCGGGGAGGATTTCGTTCGCTCTAAGGTCGCTCTTGGCAATGCGCTCAAAGGCGTCGTTGACGCGTTGAAGCTTTTGGCGCAGTTCCTCCGCGTAGGTCATATGGCGGTACGAACAGCCTCCGCACTGAGGGAAGTGCGGGCAATCCGGCTCAACGCGCTCGGGGGAAGCGCTCAGAACAGTAAGAGTTTTCGCCCAGACGCTTCGTTTATCGACTTTCAAAAGCCGCGCGGTAACAGTTTCGCCGGGAAGCGCGTTGGCGACAAAGGTAACGCGCCCGTCCGGCAAACGCGCAATCCCGGAGCCGTCAGACGAGGCCCCGGTTATGTCAAGTGTAACAGTATCGTTCTTGTTCATTTTTGATTATCTCTCCTTATCGTGTGTTGTAAGTGTAACACATCGCGGCAAAAAGGTCAAGCGGGTTATATTGTTTGGGGTAGCATTTTGTGTTGCAATTCGTAGGGGCGGGGCTTGCCCCGCCCGTCATTGCGAGCCGCGGAAAGCCCGAGATACGTAGAAGTGTTGCCGGCGCGGCAATCCAGTGCCGGGAGCGTAACATACGTATGTTGTCCTCCCGGCACTGGATTGCTTCGCCGATGTCAATTGTACGTATCTCAAGGTTTCCGCGGCTCGCAAAGACGGCGCACGGCGCCGGGACGAAGGACGATGCTTCGCAATGACGAACTTTTTAATTTTTCGTGTTTTGATTATAGCTTCCAAAAAAATTATTCATTATTAACTATTCACTATTTATAAGCCCTTACAAACGTCTGCGTCTGCTCGATTACTCCGCTCTTATTGTCAAGTTTTAGATTTATATACGGCGCGTCGAGCCCTCTCGCTACCTTTATCTTGCCCTTGAAGCCGGGGTTTTGCATTATCGCCGTCAGGCGCGCTCCGTCGAGACCCGATAGCTTGAACTGTACCATTCCCGAGGACTGCTTTATGTCTACAATATTCGCGTTTGCGGCCTCTCCGCGCAGTAGCGCTATACTGATTAGCTCTAAGACCTCGGAGGGCGGCTCGCCGTAGCGGTCGATTAGCTCGTCTAACATTTCGCTCTTGTCCGCGTCGTCCTCTATCAGGGCAATACGGCGGTATATGTCCATTCTCTCCTCCGGCGATTTTACGTAGCTCTCCGGGATATTCGCGTCTACGCTTAAATCCGCGCTGCACTGGGTTTTGCGCGTTACAGTTTCGCCCTTGCCCTCCTGCACGGCTTCCTCTAAGAGGCGCAGATACATTTCAAAGCCGACGGTTGACATATGCCCCGACTGTTCAGAGCCTAAGAGGTTTCCCGCGCCGCGTATTTCGAGGTCGCGCATAGCAATCTTAACGCCGCTGTTGAAGGCCGCGAACTCGCGTATAGTGTTCAGACGCTTCATAGCTACCTCTGTGAGCGCCTTTCCCGTCTTAAACGTGAAGTAGGCGAACGCGCTCCGCTGGCTGCGTCCTACGCGGCCTCTGATTTGGTGGAGTTGCGCTAAACCCAAACGGTCAGCGTCCTCGACAATAATGGTGTTCACGTTCGGGATATCAATTCCCGTTTCAATAATCGTCGTGCAAACAAGCACCTGCACCTCTCCGGCGTTTACGCGCTCCATAACCTGCGACAGCGCGTGCTGACCCATTTGTCCGTGCGCGGAGGCTATGCTAACCTCGGGACCAAGCAGTTCCTGGAGTTTAGCGGCGGCAGAGTCGATTGTTTCAGTCCTGTTGTGGAGGTAGTAAACCTGCCCGCCGCGGTTGACTTCGCGCCGGATAGCGTCGCGCAGAACGCTCCAGTCGTGTTCCAGAACGTAGGTCTGCACAGGCCGCCGCCCGGCGGGAGGTTCCTCGATAGTGCTTAAATCGCGTATCCCGGCAAGAGCCATATTGAGCGTTCGCGGAATAGGCGTAGCCGAGAGCGTAAGCACGTCAACCTGCGTCGCAATCTGTTTCAGACGCTCCTTATGAGTAACCCCGAAGCGCTGTTCCTCGTCAACGACTAGTAAACCTAAATCGCGGAACGCTATCTGCTTTGAAAGGAGCTTATGCGTCCCGATAACTATATCGCAGGTTCCGCTTCGGATTTCAGACAGGATTTGTTTTACTTCGGAGGCTGAATTAAACCTCGACAGCAGACGAATGTTTACGGGTAGATTAGCAAAACGCTTTGAGGCCGTTTCGTAGTGCTGTTTAGCCAAAACCGTAGTGGGCGCGAGTATAGCCGCCTGTTTCGCGCCCTGCGCCGCGCCTTGCAGGCATTTCATTACGGCGCGGAGGGCGACCTCCGTCTTGCCGAAGCCAACGTCGCCGCAGAGTAAGCGGTCCATAGGAACGGGCTTTTCCATATCGCGCTTGATGTCAGCGATTGCCCGGAGTTGGTCGTCCGTCTCGTTATAGGGAAACGCCGCTTCAAACTCGCGCATTAAACCACCGTCCTCGGCAAACTTGAAGCCCGGGCTGTGAGTGCGCTTCGCGTAGAGTTTTATAAGCTCGTCTGCCATATCTTTCGCGGCGGCGCGGGCTTTTGCCTTAGCCTTTGCCCACTCGGCGCCGCCGAGTTTTGAGAGCTTCATTTTAGACTGCGCGTCCTCGCCGTTACCACCTATATATTTACCCACAAGGTCAAGCTGCGTAGCCGGGACGTAGACTTTATCCGTTCCGGCGTAGTCTATGCGTATATATTCCTTATCCGCGCCGTCGGTTTTTATTTTCACCAGACCTACAAAACGCCCTATACCGTGGACTTCGTGAACCACAAGGTCGCCCTGCGATAAATCGTTATAACTCTGGAGCGCGAGCTTAGACTTGCTTTGCTTACGCCTCGTAATCTTATAGCCCCCGGCTCTGGCGACAAACTGACCGTCCGTAATAATCGCGAGCTTTATATTAGGATAATCCGCTCCCGTGGAAATCGCGCGAATGGCGATAGAACACGCGCCGGGCGCGGGAAGCTCCGTTAAATCTTTATCAAGCAGCGAGCCTATACCCTGCGTTTGCAAATATTCGCGCAGAGCGTTCGCGCGGTGTTCGTCCCCCGCAAACACTACCACCTGATACTCATTAGAACAATATTGCTTAATGTCCTCGGCGGCGGTCGGAAGGCTCCCGTTATAACTCGGAAGCTGCCGGGCAGTAAGCGTGTGAAGCGTGTGCGGCGCGAGCGGATAATCTCCCGCTCTGAAGCCGTCGCACATTACCACGGCGCGCCTTAACTTAGTAAACGAATTAACGCAAACCTGCCAGGGCTGGACGTAGTTCGCAATCGTACCGTCAACCACGCCCTCCTCTAAGAGGTGTTCAATATCCTGCGCTATCTGCCACTGATAATTTTTACCTTTTTCGCCGCAGCGTGTAGGCTCGCACATAACTATAACGGCGTTTCCGGGAATAAAATCCGCCGCGCTGTGTATCTTTTCGCCGTAGATACGCTCGAGGTAGCGGTCTGCGCTGTACAGCGGCAGGCCGTTTTCAAGCTGCTCTATATCGGAAGCGAGTTTTAGCTTGAAACCCTCGTTTTTCTTTTTGGCGTATTTTTTATAAAGCTCCCTTAAGCTCTCCAGCAAGCCCGCGTCCTCGACAGTTTCGCCGGCGGGGAGTATTGACACGTCCGATAGGCTGTCAGTGCGCCGCTGTGTGGCGATATCAAACAGCGATAAACTGTCAACCTCGTTACCAAAGAACTCGCACCTTACGGGCAGCTTGAACGCCGGGGAAAAGAAATCGAGTATACCGCCGCGCCGCGCGAACTGCCCCGTACCCTCGACCTGCTCCGTCCGCGTATAGCCGCAGGCGACGAGTTTTGAGCAAATCTCATCGGGCGAGTGTTTTTCTCCGTATTTTAACGTGACGGCAGTTGCCCGCAGGTAATCCGGCGGCATAGTCCTCTGCATAAGCCCGTCGGGGGTCGCGACAATCAGGCACGCGGGGTCTGTGAGCATATTATGCAGGGCGTTAATGCGGACGTGTTCGTCGTCGCGCGATACTCCCGCCGCCTCAAAAAAGGTAAATTCACGCGCAGTAAGCAGGAGCGCGTCCTTATCGGTAAGCGCGGAAATATCCGCGCCGATTCGCCGCGCCTCAAAATCATCGTCCGCGATGACAATACAAGGCCGCCCCGTCTCGCTATACAAAGCGGCGGCGAGGTGAACCTTATGGATTGTATTAAGCCCCGATACAAGCGAAACCTTCCCCGGGTCAAGACAGTTCAATACGCGCCGCAATTCCTTGCCGCGTATAATTTCGTGTAAAAGTTGCCGCATAAATAATAATCCTATAAAAATAAAAATACAAAAACAATTGCGATAAAAAATATGTTGCGGAACAAAAAGCCATTGCGGAATAAGAAGCTATAGACAAAGCGCAAAAACTAAAGAGTTCGTCATTGCGAAGCACCGCTACGCCCGCGATACGTAGGGCGTTACAGGTGCGAAGCAATCCAGTGCCGGGAGGAAAACATACGTATCTGCGGACTGCGGCACTGGATTGCCGCGCCGGTCTCACTGGTACGTATCGCAAGCGTTCCGCGGCTCGCAATGACGGACTCTTGACCCCGTACCTTTTGAATACGCGCTCTTATTTAATATAGTCCCGCGCCCTACTACCCGCCACTTACTATCCGCGACTTACTACCCGCGCTCTACTACCCGCCGCCTACTACAGCTCATATTCAAGCTTCACCGCGCCGCCGTCCTCGCCCTTGCGCTCGAAGCCGTGGCGCACAAAGAAGCCTACAGAGGAATTGTCGCGCTCTGATACTATCGCCCGGAGCTTGTCGCGCCCGTGCCTGCGCGAATACGATACTCCGTAGCCTATTAACTGAACGCCCAAGCCCGAATTGCGGTATTCGGGTTTCAGCGACAGCGATACTAACCACGCGGCATTGTCCGCCGCGTAGTTATCCATATCAAGCGTGACGCTCCCGCAAATCTCGCCGTGAAGTATGGCCTCCGCCTTGCGCCCGTCGTCTATGGGCTTGAAATAGATATTTTTCCTGTCCGTACCGTTTTTTTCTTTCCACCAGGTTTGCCGCGCAAAGGTACTTAGTTCCGTAGGCAAATGCGACGAATCGCCCGCCAGCGTCTGCGTTAGATTGCCATTCTCGTCCGCGTCGATAACAGTAACGCTCGTGTTGTCTACATAGCGTACAGTGCCGATGTTATCCGCGTCAACGTTTAATATGTACGCCTGCAAGGCTCTGATAACCATTCCGTGGGTTGCGACGGCGACGCTCTGCCCGGGGTGTTTTGCCGCTATAGCCTTTATCGCGGCTACAGCTCTGTTCTGAACGTCCGGAAACGTTTCGCTGTTAGGCACACGCCACGTAGCCGGGGAAACGGTAAATTCCCGCAGCAGTTCGGCCTCGAGTTCCTCCTTTTCGCCGACGCTGCTGTCCTCCCAGTCGCCCAGGTGAAATTCGCGCAGTCCCGGTTCCCGGATTACCGTTAAACCTTTGGGTTCGGAGATTGCGAGCGCGGTTTGGTAGGCTCTGGTCAAATCGCTTGAATACACGGCGTCCAGCGGTATCGACAAAAATCTTTCGCGCAAAAAATCAAGCTGTTTGCGTCCGTTAACCGAGAGTTTACCGTCGTAGCTTCCGTAAAATCTGCGGTAGAGGTTGCCCTCAGACTCCGCGTGGCGGACAATGTACAGTGTCGTCATAATTTCCAGTCCTTCCCTTCGTGTTCTGTGTGAGCGGTTAAATTTTTCGCAAATTCGCAGATGTCTTTCGCGGCGTTGGGTTTCGCGATACGTTTCGCGGCTTTTTTCAATTCGGCGGCGCGCTCCGGGGTTTTGAAAAGGAGCCGCAGAGCTTCGCTGACCGGGAAGCGTTTGTCGGCATACAGCACGCAGCCGCTATTTCGCAGAAACTCCAGATTGCGCGTTTCCGGCCCCGGAATAGGGTTAATTATTATCGCGGGGAGGTTTTTAACAAGCAGTTCGGTGGCGGTAAGCCCGCCGGGCTTAGTAACTATCACGTCCGAAGCGTCCATATACTGGTCAACGTTATCAATAAAGCCTAAGACGCGCAGATTATCATTTTCGCGTCTGATTAAATCGTCAAAGAGCTTATGGTTATTGCCGCAGATTACTACGACCTGATAATCCTCGTCAAGTTCGAGAATATCATCGACCGTTTCAGCGATTTCCCCGAAGCCCATACTGCCGCCCATAACAAGCACTGTGCGAAGCTTTTCGTCCAGCCCGAGCGTTCGCCTCGCGGTAAGCGCGTCAACCGACGTGAGGAACTTTTCGCGGACGGGGATACCAAAGGGCAAAAGCTTTTCAACAGCCATTCCCTTGCGTTCCGCGCTGTAGGAGAGGCACTCGTCCGGCGTAACAAGATAGTCAATATGCGCGCAGTCCTCCCAATAAGGGTGAATACAGTAATCCGTCAGTATCCCGATAATCGGCGCGGTAATCTGCCCCGATTCCTTAAGCTCGCTCAAAACATTAGCGGCGAAAACGTGAGTTGCGATAATAACGTCCGGCGAGGAATCGCGGAAATAACTCTTAAAACGCTTAGTGATAAACGCCGAGGCCGATACAACCGCGCCGATACGGCGGCTAGAAGCGCTGCTGTCAAGCTGGTCATACGCCGAGCCGAACATCTCCGGCAGATAGCGCGTCAGAAACACGTAGCCTTTGTCCATAGCCTGGTAAAAAAGCTGACCGCAGTATTCATATAAATCTTCCTGAACGATTTCGATTTCAGTGGTAAGCGATAAATCGCGGAACTGCTGCGCGATAGCCTCTCCGGCGGCGTTATGCCCGTTCCCGGCGGTCACGCTGACGATTAACACGTGCATTGTATTGTACTCCTTCCTTTTACAAATAACAGTTATCAAATATCAAATATCAAATATCAAATGCCGCGCTCGGCGCGGGAAACCACCCCGCCCCTGCGGGGGCACCCCTCCCAAGAGGGGAATAGGACGAGGGTTTAGACGAGGGTTTGGACGGGGTTGCGAGGACGCAGTCCCCGCAGGACGCAAACCACGTCCAAATCCCCGTCCCTATCCCCTCTGTGGAGGGGTGCCGCCCACAGGCGGCGGGGTGGTTTCCCGCGCCGTGCGCGGCGTAACTCCCGTCCTTACGAAGTGCCGCAGTCCGCAGATACGTATTTTACGTAACAGGATTATTTTCCCAGTTTTTCTCGCAAAATATTCAATGAGCGCTTGCTAATCTCCAAATTTTTCGCCCGCTTATCTCGAATTTTCACACTAAGCCCCGGCATAATGCCGAAGTTTATATTCATCGGCTGAAAATCCTTAGCGGGGGAGGTGCTTACGTATTCCGCTAAAGCCCCTAGCGCGGTTTCAGCGGGGAGGTTCAGAGGCGTTACACCTTGTAGCTCTCTAGCCGTTTCGAGCGCGACTAACAACCCGCTAGCGGTAGATTCAACATAGCCCTCAACGCCGCTTATCTGCCCGGCGAAGCGTATGCGCGGCTCTGTGCGTAGACGATAGTAACGGTCAAGTAACTTCGGAGCGTTGATGTACGTATTTCTGTGCATAACGCCGTAGCGCACAAATTCGGCGTTTTCAAGTCCCGGTATCATCGAAAACACGCGCTTCTGCTCCGGGAATTTTAAGTGCGTCTGAAAACCCACGAGATTATACAGCGTCCCCGCGCTGTCGTCTTTCCGAAGCTGAACTATAGCATACGACCAGCGGTCGGAGCCGCTCCTCGGGTCGATTATGCCCATAGGTTTCAGCGGCCCGTGGCGAAGCGTGTCAATACCGCGCCGCGCCATAACCTCAACGGGCATACAGCCCTCAAAAACTCCGCTGTCGTCAAAGCCGTGAACCTCCGCTTCCTCCGCGTGGATTAGCGCGTCAACAAAGGTCTCGTACCGCTCACGGTTCATAGGGCAGTTGATGTAATCCGCGTCGCCCTTGTCATAGCGCGAGGCGAAAAACGCCGTTTCCATATTTATGCTCTCGGCGGTAACAATAGGCGCGGCGGCGTCATAAAAACTCAAAAACGAATCCGGCATTAGCCGTGCCAGCGCGGGGGTAAAACCCTCCGAAGTAAGCGGCCCGGTAGCGATAATAACTACCCCCTCCGGGATAGTTGTCACTTCGCCGTGAATAACATTTATAAGCGGCTCGCTCCGTATAGCCTCTGTAATAGTCCGCGCAAAACCCGCGCGGTCAACGGCAAGCGCGCCACCCGCTCCGACCTTGTTAGCGTCCGCGGAGGACATAATCAGCGAGCCGCATACGCGAAGCTCCTCCTTAAGCAGTCCGACGGCGTTAGTAAGCTCGTCAGACCGCAAAGAGTTAGAGCATACAAGCTCGGCGAAATCATCACTGACGTGAGCGGGACTGCGCGAACCGGGCTTCATCTCAAAAAGCGAAACCGCAATACCCGCGCGGGCAAGCTGCCAGGCGGCTTCGCACCCCGCAAGCCCCGCCCCGATGACCGATACATTCATAATCTTGCACCTGTTAATGTTATTATTATTTGAGGGAGTGAATTAAAAAGGCAAAGGGTCAAGAGTCCGTCATTGCGAGCCGCGGAAAGCTCAAGATACGTAGAACTGAAACCGGCGCGGCAATCCAGTGCCGGGAGCGAAACATACGTATGTTGAGTTCCTACTACTGGATTGCTTCGCACCTGTAACGCCCTACGTATCGCGGGCGTACCGGTGCTTCGCAATGACGAACTCTTTAGTTTTATTGCACCAACATCAGCGTTTCGTTGATTAGCGTTTCGTTGATTAGCGTTTCGTAGTTGATTTTTTCGCGGTGGTTTTCTTAGTTGCGGCGGGTTTCTTTGTCGTAGCCGCTTTCTTCTTCGTAGCAACCTTTTTCACATCAGCCGGAGCGGCGCCGTCTACAGCGTCCTCTTTGGGTGCCGCGACTTTTGGCGCGACATACGCCGGGCAGGTCGCGTTCGCGCAGAACGCCTTATGCGCGCCCTTGCCGTCTTTCTTGAACATCGTTTTCCCGCACTCAGGGCAATTGTCCGCCGTAGGCACATCAAAAGTTATAAACCCGCAAGCGTCCTTGCCCTTTTCACAGGCGTAAAAATTATACGCCTTGCCCTTGGCCTTGCTCTTAGCCTCGCGTTTGAGGATTTTACCGCCGCATTTAGGACACTCACCCGGCATAATCACTACGAGCGGCTTAGTATTAGTACACTCCGGGAACCCGGGGCAAGCCAAAAACCTCCCGAAGCGCCCCGACTTAATAACCATATTGCGCCCGCAAACTTCGCAAATTTCATCGGTCTCCTCAACGGGTATCTTATAGCGTTCCGCGCCCTTAGCCGCGTCAAGGAGCGGCGCGAAATCCGTATAGAACGTGCTTAAAACCTCCTGCCAGTCGCGTTTGCCGTCCGCGATAGCGTCAAGCGACGTTTCCATCTCGGCCGTAAAATGCGTATCGACCACCGAGGCGAACAGGTCTTTCATAAGGCTGTTAACCGTTTCTCCCAGAGCGGTAGGCTCTAAAGCTTTACCGTTCTTAGCCACATATTCGCGAGCCATAATAGTCGAAATAGTCGGCGCGTAGGTAGACGGCCGCCCAATCCCAAGCTCCTCCATAACGCGTATAAGGCTGTCCTCGGTATAGCGCGGGGGCGGCTGAGTCCATTTCTGCTGCGGGTCAAATTTTGACAAGTTAAGCGGGTCGCCGTCCGATAAATCCGGCAGACGCTTCTTGTTTTCCTCGTCGTCCTGCTGATAAACTTTCAAAAAGCCCTCGAAGCGCAAATTACTTTCAGTCGCCCTAAACACATAGCCCGCGCTGATACTGTCAATCGCGAGGGTATCATACAGCGCGTCCGACATCTGCGTAGCGGTAAAGCGCGACCATACCAGTTTATAGAGTTTATACTCATCGCCCGAGAGGCTGCCGCGAAGGCTCTCCGGCGTAGCGTCCGGGTACGACGGGCGTATGGCCTCGTGAGCGTCCTGCGCCCCCGCCTTTGCCTTGAAAACGCGGCTGTTGTGATAGTCCGCGCCAAAATTTGCCACTATAAAACTCCGCGCCGCCGCTAAGGCTTCGTCGCTAAGGCGCAAGCTATCGGTTCGCATATAGGTAATATGCCCCGCCTCGTAGAGCGATTGCGCGACCGACATAGTTTTCCGCGAGGGAAAATTCAGTTTCCGCGACGCTTCCATTTGCAGGGTGGAGGTAATAAACGGCGGCGGCGGCGATTTCTTGCGCGTTCCGCGCACTACCGACTTAACCTTGAAACTGTCGCCCGTAATAGCCGCGATTACCGCGTCAGTTTCCTCTTTTGAGTGAAGTTCCTGTTGCTTCGCTCCGTTACCGTAGAATTTCGCTAAAAACTCCGCGCCGTTTTCACAGCGTAGCAGAACGTCCAGATTCCAGTATTCCTCCGGGACAAAGGCGCGTATTTCCTCCTCCCTGTCGCAGACAATCCGCGTAGCCACAGACTGCACGCGCCCCGCTGACAGCCCGCGCTTGATTTTAGTCCACAGCAGCGGCGACAGCTGATAGCCGACAATGCGGTCAAGCACGCGCCGCGCCTGCTGGGCGTTCACTAAATCCATATCAAGCTCGCGGGGCTTCGCGATGCTCTCGTTCACAATCTTTTTGGTAATCTCGTTAAACGTGACGCGCTGCGCCTTTTCGCCGTTCAGCCCGAGCATTTCCTTTAAGTGCCACGCAATAGCCTCGCCCTCGCGGTCCGGGTCAGTCGCGAGATAGACGCGCTTCGCGCTCTTAGCCGCGCTCGACAGCGCACCGATAGCCGTTTCCTTGCCCTTCAGCGGCTCATATTGCGGCAGGAAGCCGTGTTCAATATCGACCCCGAGCTTGCTCTTAGGCAAATCGCGCATATGCCCCATCGAGGCCTTGACGGTATAGTCCGCCCCGAGGTATTTCTCTATGGTTTTCGCCTTTGCAGGCGACTCCACAATTACCAGGTTAGGTTTAGAAGCCATATTTAGTTCTCCAAATAACAGTTATCAAATATCAAATATCAGAGACGAAAAGCTTGGTTGCCGCAACCCTTGTAGGGGCGACCTTTGGTCGCCCGCGGGTTCTAAAAAACTACGTCAAACCCGCACGGGCTACAAAACTCCGTCATTGCGAAGCCGCGGTACGCTTGCGATACGTAGAACGTATAGCGGCGAAGCAATCCAGTGCCGGGAGCGTAACATACGTATCTACGGACTGCGGCACTGGATTGCCGCGCGCCTATACGTAGTTATATGTTGAGCTTACCGGCGCTCGCAATGACGGACTTTTTAGTCTTTCGCGTAATTACGAACCTTTGCGCGTTTCGTGTTTTGAATACAGTGCCGTAGACGGAATATAGTGTCATATACGCAAAAATTAGAAACCCTCACAATTTCTCATAGTTCATACTCCCGAGGTTTTTCACTACGCCTTTCAGCTCCAGCATTGTCAGCGCTACCATTACCTTGTTCGGCGAGAGGTCGCTTGCGGCGGTTATCGCGTCCGCTGTCATCGCGCCGTCTAAAGCGTTGTATACAGCCGCTTCGTCGCCGTCGAGGATTGGTATTGCCGCTATGCGCTCTTTCGCTTTTTCCGGGATTTTTAATAGTATCGGCTTTGCCGGCTCTGTTTTGGCGGCTTTTCGTCGCGTATGACGCTCCGCGTCGTCCTCGTCCGGGTAAGCGGTTACTATTTGCCTCACGCTTTTCTTTTGTTGCAATTTTCCGCGCGGGAAACGCCACGCGTGGCGGCCTACGGCGTCCCAGCCTTTCGTAATCAGTTCCGCGCCGTCGCGCAATAGTTCGTTAGAACCCTCGAAGCCGAGTAAATCGGCGTTGCCCGGAAGCACCAGAACATCGCGCCCCTGCTCCCTCGCGTGAGCCGCCGTAATCAGCGAGCCGCTCCGCAGCGGGGCTTCTACGACTATAATCGAAAGAGCTATACCGCTTATTATACGGTTCCGTGCGGGGAAAGTATGACGGCTCGCGGGAAAACCGGGAGGGTATTCGGAGATTAACGCGCCCCGCGCCTCCGTTTCCTTAAAAAGCCGCTCGTTAACGCTCGGGAAAACTATGTCGATACCTGTACCGAGTATACCGATTGGCGTACCCTCGGCTCGTAGCGCGCCCTTGATTGACGCGCCGTCAATGCCGTCCGCAAGCCCCGATACCACCAGACCGCCGCAGTCGGTAACCTCGAAGCCAAGCCGCTCGCTCTGCGTCAGTCCGTACTGTCCGGCCTTGCGCGTTCCGACGATTGCCACGGGACATTCGCTGTCAATATCCGGTAAATTACCCTTTACGAAAAGCACGACAGGAGGGTCGTAAATATTAGCGAGCCGCTCCGGATAAAGCCTGCTATTCAGCGGAATGATATTGACCTTAAGCGAAACGCACTTGTCATAAATAGCCTTAGCCGCGTCAAGGCTTTTATTCATCAGCGCGGAAACCTCATTAGGCTGATGTTTAGGCACCTCGTACAGGGCGTGTTTATCAGCGTCATAAAGCCTGCGGATATCGCGGAAACGCTCGATATATTTAAGGCTCTTAGCCGCCGCTAAACCCGGGAGCTGCGAAAGCCACAGCCAATATAAAACTTCCGGCAAAGGTATCACTCCAATTCATTTGTGATTTGAAATCCGTGCGTGATTTGATGTGCGTTTGTGATTTGATATCCTTGATGTAGGGGTCGATGCCCACATCGACCCGCGTACCGCGCAATTTTTGTATTCAAAAGGGAGGGAAAGGGGAAAGGAAATGGAGGGGAAAAGCAAGAGGTAACGGTGCAAGAGTTCGTCATTGCGAAGCCGCGGAACGCGTGCGATACGTAGGACGTATAGCGGCGAAGCAATCCAGTGCCGCGAGCGTAACATACGTATCTGTGGTTTCCGGCACTGGATTGCCGCGCGCCTAGACCCGGGTTGTATGTTATGCGTTCCGGCGCTCGCAATGACGGACTTTTGAGTCCTCGCCGTTTTCAATACACGTTCCTAGACGTTTTTTACACGTTCTCACACATTCTCACACGTTCTCATACGTTTTTACACGTTTTTACACGTTCTTACACGTTCTTACACGTTCTTACACGTTTTTACATATTCTTACAAGTTCTCACACATTACTCACACGCTCCCCGTCAACTGCCATAGCAGTATCGCGGCGGCGGCTCCTGCGTTTAGCGATTCGCCTCTTATTGGGATACGCGTTTTGAAATCCGCGCGTTTTATTGTTTCGCGGCGCAGTCCGTGACCCTCGTTGCCGATTAGGACTACGGCGCTGTCAAACTTTGGAAGTTTTTGGATATCTGTCGCGCTATCGTCCACTACGGCGGCAATAACAGGCACGCCCTCCGGCAGAGCGTCCATTACGGATATCTTGAAAACCGCGCCCATTGCCGCCCGCAGAACGCCCGGCTGCCAGATATCCGCGCAGTTCCCAAGTAACACAACGCTGTCAATCCCGAGCGCGTAGGCCGTGCGAAGCATTGTCCCGACATTGCCGGGGTCTTGAACGTCCTCGAGCGCGAGCGTAAACGCCGCGGGTTCTGATTGCCCGATAACGGGAATAAACGCGGAAAATACAATATCCGGCGCGGATTTCATTCCCGCGATGTAGCCTGTGAGGTCTGTATTCGTTATCCGCTTGCCGATTACCACGCCGGACTGTTCGGCCTCTTGTAAAAGCTTTGAGCCTATACCCAAAAACTCTCCGCAGTCCTTGCGATAAGCCGCGTCGCTGCCAAGTTTTTTCAAATGCTGTACAAGCGGGTTCTGGCGCGAGGTTATACCGCCGCTGTCGTTTGTTTTCACTGTATCTCTCCAATAATTCTGTCTAGTAAGTCAACCGCCGCCCGCGTCCATTCGCGCTTACCCTTGCCGCTGGTCGTCCAGTCGGCTAAACAGGCATAGAGCGTCCGCCCGGGGGCAAAGGTTTCAATAGCGGGGCTTCCGGATATCTCCACTCTGAACGGCGAGCCGCTGTCCGGGATAAAACCGTAGTTTTCAATAAGGTTAAAGTCGCCGCGCCTCCCGTGAACCAGCGATTCGTTATCCTCCAGTATGAAAAGCACATACTCCGGCTGAACGAGCAGCAGTTCAAGCTGCTGATAAGTCGTCGACGGGTCTGCCGAGAGGTCAACGGTAACGAGTTCGACAGTAACGTCGCCGTCGCCGTTGAGGTCGCCGCAGGCCTCCGCCGCCATAGTCCGAAGCCGCTCCGTAGCGTCATAGGAAACGGGGGCGGTCAACACCACGGCGATATGCATATCGAATTTAGGCGTGTTAAGACTGCTTTGGATTAGCACAATAACTATCAAAGCAATAGCGAGGACACACAGGGCGATACGTCCGTAATGGTAGGTAAAGACGTTATGCCACCAATAAAGGAATCTTTTCACAGTTACGATTATATACGTATTCGTCAAATCTGTCAAGTGCAAATTTTCGGACAGGCAAAAAAATTTTTGCCTTGCAACGTTTACGGTTTATTAACATACTTAGGAATTTGCCTTGTAACGTTTACGGTTTGTTAACATACTTCGGAGAAAGTTGTGCTATAATCTAAGAAAATTGAATGAGTAAGCGGAGGAAGCTACTATGCTCCAACTAAAAAGTATCACAAAAGACTACAAGGCGGGGACGACTAACGTTCAGGCGCTCCGTGGCGTTAACCTCGCGTTCAGGGATAACGAATTTGCCGCCATACTCGGCCCGTCCGGCTGCGGTAAGACGACAATGCTCAATATCTTAGGGGGTTTAGACCGCTATACCTCCGGCGACTTAATCATCAACGGCAAATCAACCAAGAGCTTTACAGACCGCGAATGGGACACCTACCGTAACCGCAAAGTCGGCTTCGTGTTTCAGAACTATAACCTCATAACTCACCAGACGGTTTTGTCAAACGTCGAGCTTGCAATGACGCTCTCCGGCGTTGGAAAAACGGAGCGGCGCAGACGCGCTATGGAGGCTCTGTCAAAGGTAGGACTATCCGACCAGGCTAAGAAAAAGCCCAATCAGATGTCCGGCGGGCAGATGCAGCGCGTCGCCATTGCCCGCGCCCTTGTCAATAACCCCGATATTCTTATGGCTGACGAACCCACGGGTGCGCTCGACAGCGAAACGTCTGTTCAGATTATGGATATCCTGCGCGAAATCGCAAGCGACCGGCTCGTAATAATGGTTACGCACAACGGCGATTTAGCCGACCGCTACGCAAACCGTACCGTGCGCCTGCTTGACGGACAGGTGCTGTCCGATACGCGCCCCTTTGACCCGGAAACGGAACTCAGCGACAATAAACCCCTGGGGCGCAAGACCTCTATGGGCTTCTTTACCGCGCTGTCACTTAGCTTAAATAACCTTATGACTAAAAAGGCGCGGACTTTCCTTACCGCCTTTGCGGGTTCTATCGGTATTATCGGGATTGCGCTTATACTGTCGCTGTCTAACGGTATGCAGTCGTATATTGACAAGGTTCAGGAGGATACGTTGTCAAGCTACCCGCTTCAGATACAGGAGCAGACGACAGACCTCTCCGCGCTGTTCGGCTCAATGTCCGATATGCGCCAGGAATCGCAGACCCACGAGGACGGTAAGGTCTACTCCCTCGACGTAATGAGCAGTATGGTAAACGGAATGACCGCCTCAATAGGTCAGAAAAACGACCTCGGAGCGTTCAGGGAATACCTCGAGGCTCACAAAACGGAGATTGACGAGCTTGCTAACAACGTTTCCTACAGCTATAACGTGCAGATGAATATTTTCAAGGGAAACCCGGACGAGGTTGTGCAGTTAAATCCCGCGTACTATATGGCTCCGATAGTCGGAATGGCGCCCGGCGATAAATCCGGCACCGTTTCTATGGGAGGCACCGAATCGCAGCTCGGCGGTATGGGCGGTATGTCAATGATGAGCAGCGGTATGGAAGTCTGGTACGAAATGCTCCCGCAGAAAATGCTTGACTCGCAGTATGACGTAATAGCCGGAAAATGGCCGTCTAACTACGACGAGATAATCATTCACGTCAACGAGCGCAACGAGATTACTGACTACACGCTCTACGCTTTAGGTCTGAAAGACACCAGTAGCCTGAAAACCCTTATAAGCGACGTAATGACCGGCAAGGGTATGGAGGCCGAGTCGCTTGTTTATGAATACGACGACCTAATCGGGCTTACCTATAAGCTTCTGCCTAACGCCGCGCTGTATGAAAAAACCTCTGCCGGGATATGGCAGGACCGCTCTACTAACAGCGACTATATGCGCGGTGCGCTCAATAACGCGCTTACCTTAACGGTAGTCGGCATAGTGCGGCAGAAAGCCGACAGCGATATGGCGGCGGCGGGAGGCTTTGTAGGCTATACTCCCGAGCTTACAAAATATATGATGGATAAAACAGGCGAATACGATATAGTTAAATCGCAGCTGTCTGACGAAAGCTCCGACGTGTTCTCCGGCAAACCTTTCGCCGACCCGGACGCGCCTCCCGAAGCCTTTGATATCTCGCAGGTTCCAGAGGAATACCAGGCAATGCTAGCGGGAATGACGGACGAGCAGATTGCCGCCCTTATGGAGCAGTACAGCACCACAAGCGACGCGAACATTGAAAATAACCTCTTAAAGCTTGGCATAGTGTCAGAAACGCGCCCCAATTCAATCAGTATCTACCCAAAAGACTTCGAAGCCAAAGACGGCATTGTGGAGCTGATTGACCGCTATAACACAGAGCGCACAGACGCAGACCCGGACGCGCAGCCGCTTCGCTACACTGACTTTATAGGTCTGCTTATGTCGAGCGTCAGTAACATTATTAACGCCATAAGCTATCTGCTGATAGGCTTTGTAAGTATCTCGCTTGTTGTTAGCTCAATTATGATTGGTATTATAACCTTCGTATCGGTGCTTGAACGCACAAAGGAAATCGGCGTACTGAAATCAATAGGCGCGAGCAAGGGCGATATAGCCACAGTATTCAACGCGGAAAGCCTTACGGTGGGTCTCGCGGCGGGTTTAATCGGAATCGGAATTACCCTCTTGATAAATATTCCGGCAAATGCTATAATAGAGATGCTGACGGATATACCGAACGTGTCAAAGCTCCCCGTAGTAGGAGGAGTGCTGCTTGTGGTACTAAGCTGCGCGCTAACGTTCATAGCGGGTCTGATACCAAGCCGCGTAGCCGCGAATAAGGACCCGGTAGTCGCGCTCAGGACGGAGTAGTGTTAGTTAACAGTTATCAAATATCAAATATCAAATACGAGGTGATGTCTATGATTGACAAGGTAGACTACTGGTTCTCAATAGCGGAACACGATTATAGGCCAATGTACAACCTTTTTGATGCCGGAAACTATGATTGGTGCTTGTTCCTTAGTCATTTGATACTGGAAAAACTCATTAAGGCTGTTCATTGCCAAAATCTACCCGATGTTCCGGTTTTGAAAATCCACGACTTAGTGCGCTTAACAGTGAAAGCCGGTATTCCTATTAGTGATAAGCAAGAGGGATTACTTGAAAAGTTCACCGGCTTTCAAATGGCAGCTCGATACCCCGAAGATAAGCGGGATTTTTATAAAGTATGTACAAAAGAATACACGCTGTCCGCTTTGAATGAATTTGAGGAGATAAAAGAATGGTTGACGTCTATACTAAACAGGAAGTTCTCGACTTAACGCGTAAATATGTTGACTATGTACGTAGTCAGGTTGACATTTCCGGCGCGTATCTCTTTGGCTCATATGCCAAGGACGTAGCCCGTGAGGAAAGTGACATTGATGTTGCGTTCATAACGAAAGGCATTACAGGTAATCGTTTTAACGACGGACTTGAATTTATGAAAATGCGCCGTGATTACGATGTCCGCATTGAGCCGCACTTATTTTCCCCGGAGGATTTTGGGAACAACAACTGGTTTGCTAACGAAGTTCTTGAGACCGGGATACGAATAATTTAACTTAGGACACACACATTATATGCTGTTTTCAAGCACGATATTTTTATTTACGTTTCTGCCGCTTACCCTCGCGGGATATTACCTGCTGGGTAAGCGGTATCGTAACGTTTTCCTGCTTATTATGTCGCTCGGGTTCTATGCCTGGGGCGAGCCGCGCTTTGTCCTTGTAATGCTCGGGTCGATTGCGCTGAACTATCTCGCCGCGCTTGTGATTGATAAAGTCCGCAAGGTCGCGAAGCCCGTTCTGATTTTGGCTATAGCGGTTAATGTCGGGCTTCTCTATGTCTATAAATACCTCGGGTTTACCTCGCGCGTCGTTGCTTTATTCGGTATTACGTTTACTGACCCCGGGTTTGTGCTTCCTATCGGGATTTCGTTTTTCACTTTCCAGGCTATGAGCTACGTTATTGACGTATACCGCAAGCCGGGGAGCGCGCAGGTTAAGCCTCATAACGTCGCGCTCTATATCGCGCTATTCCCGCAACTTGTCGCGGGGCCTATTGTCCGCTACGGCTCAATCGCGGAACAGCTTGAACACCGCACGTATTCGGCGGCTCTCTTTGCGGAGGGGGTGCGCCGCTTTATCGTAGGTTTCGCGAAAAAAGTTATACTCGCAAACAACCTCTCGCTGATAGCGGACGCGGCGTTTAATATGCCGGACGCGAGCCGCGGGGTTGCCTACGCCTGGCTTGGAGTGCTTGCCTACGCGCTTCAGCTCTTGTTCGACTTCTGCGGCTATTCAGATATGGCAATCGGGCTCGGAAAAATGTTCGGCTTTGAGTTTGAGGAAAATTTCAACTATCCCTATATGGCTAAATCAGTCTCGGAGTTCTGGCACAGGTGGCATATATCGCTCGGACAGTGGTTTCGCGACTACATCTATTTCCCGTTAGGCGGCTCGAGGGTTAAAAAGCCGCGACTGGTGTTTAACCTCTTTGTGGTGTGGTTTCTGACAGGCTTTTGGCACGGAGCGAATTATAATTTCATAGTATGGGGCTTGCTGTATTTCGTATTTGTAACCTTTGAAAAACTAGCGGGGATACCTAAGCGCCTAAAAAGCCCTATTGGGCGCGGGTTTTACCGCATAATCGCGCTGCTTGTCATAATCGGCGGGCGCGTACTGTTTCGAGCCACGAGCGGCTCTGCGGCCTTAGGCTACTCGCTGTCTATGGTTGGATTGACAGGCAACGCCGATAACGCTATGACGCTGTTTGTAACGTTTCGCGAACACTGGTTTTTCCTGGCGGCGGCGCTTGTCTGCACTACGCCCGCCTTGAAAATTTTAGGCGAAAAGCTCGCGGTACGCTTTTCCCGCGCCTATCCAGTCGCGCGGCACGTTTGCTACTTCGCCGTGTTCCTGTGGGCTATATCGTACATCGTTATGGGTGCGCATAACCCGTTTATATACTTCAATTTTTAGAGGTTGCGAAAATGTCAAAGCTTGCCGATAAGAGCCTAATTATTATATTTTCCGCTATTATGCTGTCGCTTACCATCTACGGCTTATCCACCTACGGACGAAGCGCGTGGAGTTCTATGCGCCGGCTTGACAATATGGATAACGTTGAAACCGTTAACATTGTCGCGGAAGTCAACAACGCGCCGGAATTTGGCGAGTTCATTCGCCCCTTTGACGGCTTTTGGATTGACATTAACGGGCTTGCGGCGAGGCTTCTCGGGCAGCGCGAGCTGAACTCTATATACCGCCTGAATAACGGACAGCTGTCGTGGAAGCCCGCTACGCTCGACTACGTTCCGAATATTCCCGCGATTATAGAGCCGGGAGTGAGCGCGCTGACCGCGCTGAATGATTTTCTCGCGGAACAGGGCGGTGAGGTTTTGTTCGTTATGGCGCCCGGCAAAGTTTCAAAATACGAGGACTTATTAACAAAAGAAGCCTACGACCCGGAAAACACCGTCGCCGACGCGTTTCTTGACGCGCTCACGGCTAATAAGGTCGATAACGTAGACCTGCGCGAAATCTTTCACGACCTCGGTTACAGTTCAGAGGAGCTGTTTTATATAACCGACCACCACTGGAGGGCTGAAACCGGAGGTTTCTACGCCTATCAGGCGATAGTTAAAACCCTCGCCGACCTGGGTTTTATAGGCGAAACAGACCCTATGCTTACGGATATTGCCAGCTTTAAGAAAACGACCTATGAAAAGCTCTTTCTTGGTTACTACGGCAAGCGCGTAGGGCAATACTTTGGCGGCGTTGACGATTTCGTTCTAATCGAGCCGGATTTTGATACGCTTATAAGCACTGAAATACCTAACTGGGACAACTACGTAACGGGAACCTGGACGGAGGCAACAATATTCAAGTCCCTGCTTGAAAAACGTGACTACTACAACCTAAGCGCCTACGCCGCCTACGGCAACAGCGATTTCAGCTACGGTATACGTAAAAACTACAACGCGCCAATAGATAAAAAGCTGCTCGTAATAGGCGACAGCTTCGGCAACGTGCCGTACAGCCTCCTGACGCTGATATTCAGAGAGGTGCAGGAAATAGATATGCGGACGTATAACCGCGACTACGCAGCCTATCTGGAGGAATACAGCCCGGATATAACAATAGTCCTCGCGGGAGTAAACGCGATAGGCGACGAGAACGTTGTAAAGGTTGCGCCGTAAGGGTTCGCAACGGCTTCGTAATGGTTCGCAACGGTTCGTAGGGGCGGGTTTCAAACTCGCCCTTCCCCCGTCCCGCGCCGCGCGCGTCTTTGCGAAGCACCGGTAAGCGTGAGATACGCTGAATGTTACAGGTGCGAAGCAATCCAGTGCCGGGGGGAAAACATACGTATCTGCGGACTGCGGCACTGGATTGCT
>JAISJH010000048.1 GCA_031261635.1 Oscillospiraceae bacterium | reverse complement strand
AGTGTAGGCTGCTAGAGACGCAGGCGGCGGCGTAAGCCGCCGCCCTACCCTCTAAATTAAGTGTCATTAGGGTCGTTCCCCATTAAGTTACTTATTTCGCCACAATTTTACTGTATTTGCGCCGCCTCAAGTCAGGCAAAAAGTAAGTACACTTAGGCTATACCCTAATGGCACGACCAACAAAAGCAAAGCATACACCAGATAACCGCAGCGTAAACTAAGCAAGGAGGACTCTTATATGCCGAATACGGTTACGGTTCAGGGAACTACATATACTGTAGAAAAAGTTAACGGCAGATTATCGCTGCTGCGGTACAATGAGAAGTATAAAACCTGGGTCAAGCTAAATTTCACCGCAACCTCGGAGCCAAATACGATTCGGGAAACACTGATATCGCAGTACCTCCGCGAGAACGCATAACAAAAACAACCGGGGGAAATCTCTCGGCTGTTTTTGTTATTGACAAATTCATCTGCATAGTATATAATAGTAGCAATAACATACAGAACGGCGGTAATCACTATGGAGCGTATACTTCGCGTAGCTTGCCTTTATCGGGTTTCAACACTCGCGCAGGTTGACAAAGATACTGACGATATACCAATGCAACAGAACGCCTGCCGCGAGTTTATAGCGGCAATGAGTAACTGGAAGTTCGAGTGCGACTACATTGAGAAGGGCGTGTCGGGCTACAAAAAGTCCGTAGCCGAACGGGACGTACTGCAAGACATCAAGCGCGACGCAGAGCTTCGCAGATTTGATATATTACTGGTCTTTATGTTCGACAGGCTTGGACGCAGGGAGGACGAAATCCCCTTTATGCTCGAGTGGTTCGTATCGCACGGCATTGAAGTCTGGTCGGTCAAAGAGGGACATTTGCACCTCGAAAACCGCGTAGACAAGCTAATGAACTATATCCGCTTTTGGCAATCGGGCGGCGAGAGTGAAAAAACTGGGGTTCGCGTGAAGGAAAAACACACGCAGATGATACGCGAAGGCAAATTCTGCGGAGGCATTGCGCCATACGGCTATAAACTAATTCCTTCCGGCGTTATCAGTAACAAGGGTCGCCTGCTGAAAAAGCCCGTTATAGATGAGAGCGAAGCTGAAATTGTTCGCTTAGTCTATAAACTCGCCACAGAAAACGGCTACGGAGGTCAGCGTATAGCCGCCTACCTCAACGAGCAGAATATCCCAACCCGCAAAGGCGCAAACTGGGGCTTGACAGTTGTAAACTATATGCTGCGTAATCCTATTTATAAGGGTTACCCAACTTATGGCAAGACAACCGCTAAATCCGGCTCGAACAAACGTAACAATCCCGCCGATTGGTTAATCTCGGAAGTCAAAATTGACGAGCTGGCAATAATCGACGAAGCTATCTGGGACAAGGCACAAATTATCCGAACCGCAAGAACTCCGGAGAAATTCAAGACGGAGAATATCGACTACACTATCCCGCTCCAAACAAAAAGCCCGCTGTTACTAACGGGATTGATAACCTGCGGACACTGCGGGTCTACGCTTAGTACCTACACAAGTGTGTCCAAGTGGAACACCAAAGACGGTCCGCAACGCTCCGTTCACCCCTCCTATCGTTGCACCAGCGTCAACCGCGGAATCAAGTGCAATGGTCAAGCTACCTATTCGCAAGCAAGAGTGGAGGAACCCGTTTTGGACGAAATCTATCGCTATCTTGACAGTTTAGAAGCGGTAGACCTACGAGACAGACTAGCTGAAATCCGCAGTCAAACCGTCAACAAAGAAGAAACCGCCCTAAGAGCGGTTACAGCTAAGATAGTAAAGCTAACCGCCGAGATAGAAAAGCTCAACACCGAGATAATAAGCTCAATCAGCGGAGATAGTGCGTTTACCCCGGAGCAGCTTGCAACTGCGCTTCGTCAGCAGAGTGCGGCACTTGAAAAGCTGAACACCGAAGAAACCTCAATCCGCAAGACAATAGACGCGAAGCTGGCAAATGTTAACAAGTTCTCTAACCTGCAAAAAATGGTGCCAAACTGGCGTGAGGAGTTTCAAAAAGCCGGAACAGACGTCCGCAAAATGTTAATCTCTGAACTACTTGACAGCGTTGTAATCTCACGCGACCGGATAGAAGTAAACTTCAAGGTAAGCTTCGACGATTTTACACGTATGAGCTAATTTGCATACTTACGGTCGCTTGCAATATTTGCAGATATGTGCTATACTGTTCTCTATACTGAAAAACCTACGGAGGGTATTTATGCTGTTATTTCACGGAAGCAATACAATAGTCAAAACGCCACAGTTGATTGAGCAAACTCGCGGACTCGACTTTGGCTCGGGATTTTACCTCACGACAAGTGAAGACCAGGCAAGGAGGTTTTCTGAAATCATTGTAAACCGTAGAAAGAACGGCAATCCAACGGTTAGCTATTACGAGTTTGATGTGGCGTCAGCGGAACAGTCACTGGCAATTTGTCGCTTTACAGAAGCGAATGCCGAGTGGCTTGAGTTTGTAAAAGACAATCGGCTTAGGCAATATACCGGAGCAACCTACGATATAGTAAGCGGAGCGGTAGCAAACGATGATGTTATGCCAACGATTCAGGGATATTTGTCTGGTTTGTTGAGTGCGGAAGCCGCAGTTTTAACCTTAAAAACGCGAAAGCTCGTTGACCAGTTTTGCTTAAAATCAAATAAGGCTCTCGCGCTGTTGCATTTCATTAAAGCGGAGGTATTACAGTGACCAGCCAAAAAAACGTCTACGCTATTATAGCGTTTATCACACCCGGTATGCTTCGGCTAATAATGGCAAATCGTGGTGTCAGCTTGCCCGAAGCCGCGGACATACTGTACAACTCAAAGCTCTATAGTGTTTTGGAGGACGAAAAAACTAAGCTCTGGCGGCTTAGCTATGTATTGCTTTATGATTTACTGGAAGAAGAACTGACAAGCGGTACAATAACCTATCCGGAGGAGCAATGATGATAAAACCTAATGGTGAAGTGTGGTTTCTTGCCTGCGTAGTGGAATACTATAAAGCTGAAAAAGGCATAAGCGGTGCGGAGGCCTATAACTATTTGCGGAAAACCGGCGCGGTAGATTTTATAACGGACTGTTGGGAGGGTTTGCATATGACAAGCCCGGAATATATCACAGACAGTATTGACGAGTATATTCAAACCCACACCATTACCGCTTCATAACTACTTTAACGGGATAGTAAAAAAGGCGGTTCAGTTTCAAATATACACCAGTTAAACACTACCATTTGTCGACAGCCTCGACTGGAAAGGCATATCAGCCGCCGAGATTACAAAGCGCGTCACGGGCAAGGTTCAGCCCGGCTCGATAGTCCTGTTCCACAACGCCGCCATACATACGCCGGAAGCCCTCCCGGGGATACTCGACAAACTTACGCAAAACGGCTATACCATAGTCCCGATTAGCGAGATTATCCTCGACGGCGACTACACTATAGACCACACAGGACGGCAGATTTTAGTTAACAATTAGCAAATATCAAATATCAGAGACGGGGGGGTGGACGGGGGTTGCGTTAGAGGCGGCGGCCGGTTTGCAGGAGTTTTTCCAGTTTTGTTTTTCTATAGCCACGCAGTTCCGCGTTGCCGTCCTCGTAGGCCTTCAGTTCCTCCGGCGATACGCCTATTTCCCTTGCCGCTGTATTTAACGATATTCGCAAGCCACGCCGTATTTCGCGCATTGACTTTTCCGCGAATAGCGAATAGTTGAAAGTGAGTACCTGCGGTGGTTCCGGGACGGCGGCGGCGGGGTTCGGGAGCGGTTCGGGGTTTTCAAGCGGTTCCGCGACAAGTTCCGCGATTGTTTCAGGTTCCGCTACCTGTTCCGGTTCCGCAAGCGGTTCCGGTTCCGCAATTATTTCCGGTTCGATTATTTCAGCCGCTTCGGGTTCCGCGGTGATTATTTCAGTTTCCGCGGGAGGGTCGATGTGGGCATCGACCCCTACGTCTGTAGCCGTCTGCTCACTGTTATTTGTTATTTGTTCACTGTTAACTGTATTAACTGTATTAACTGTCAACTCCTCCGGGCTGACGTTGAAGAACTCGGAAATTTTGTAGATTATCTCGTATCTCGGCACGCCGCCGGTGTTTTTCCAGTGGCTAACGCTTGACTTAGAAAAGCCGATTGCCGTAGCCGCCGCGCTGGCGGATATCCCTTTCGCCTTGCACAGCTCTATGTAGCGCTCGTAAAACAAAGTTTCAGCCCCCCGTATTTGATATTTGATATTTGATAACTGTTATTTATACATTATACTACATTTCGACAGTAAATGTCAACATAAAAAATTTGCGTAACGGCTCGTAGGGGCGACCTTTGGTCGCCCGCGGATTTTACGATTGTATTTATAACGGCAGAACCCGCGGGCGACCAAAGGTCGCCCCTACAGAGCCACAACGTAAATTTATCCCCACCCGGCAGAAAAAAATGATTGACAGAACTAAACGAAAATGCTATAATATGTGTGGGATTGTATTAGTTGCCATTATTCACTATTCATTATTCACTATACATTAGAATAAATGGGGGACAACGCTTTGAGCAACATTGTTAAACGCACAGTCAAAACTATGGACGGCAATACCGCCGCCGCGCACGTAGCCTACGCCTTTACGGAGGTTGCGGCTATATTCCCGATTACTCCGTCGAGCGTTATGGCGGAACTCGTTGACGACTGGTCTGCTAACGGGCGCGAAAACATCTTCGGGCAGGAGGTTTCGGTGCTGGAGATGCAGTCGGAGGGCGGCGCCGCCGGAGCCGTTCACGGGAGCATTGTCACGGGCGCGCTCACGACGACCTTTACAGCGTCGCAGGGCTTACTGTTGATGATTCCGAATATGTATAAAATCGCGGGCGAAATGCTCCCCGGCGTTATACACGTATCGGCGCGAACGCTTGCCACTCACGCCCTTAGCATATTCGGCGACCACTCGGACGTGTACTCCTGCCGTTCGACAGGCTACGCAATGCTCTGCGCCAATAACCCGCAGGAGGTTATGGACCTCGCGGCCGTGGCACATCTCTCGACTATCAAGGGAAGCGTGCCGTTCCTGCATTTCTTTGACGGCTTCCGCACCTCTCACGAAATGCAGAAGGTAGCCGCCTGGGACTACGAGGATTTGAAGTCAATGCTTGACGTGGAGGCTCTTGAAAAATTCCGCGCAAGGGCTAATTTACCCGCGCACCCGGTACTTCGCGGCTCGGCTCAGAACCCCGACATCTTTTTCCAGAACAGGGAGGCTCTGAACGGCACTTACGATGCATTGCCGGATATCGTCGAGGGCTATATGAATGCCGTCAACGCAAAACTCGGCACGGACTACGCGCCGTTCAACTATTACGGACCCTCTGACGCGGAGTTTGTAATCGTGGCGATGGGAAGCGTCTGCAACACCGCCGAGGAAGTCGTGGACGCAATCAACGCGAGCTTTGAAACCGCGCTCGCGGCGGGCAAGCTCGCCATTCAGAACGCCGGAGACAACCCGGACGCGGTTCTCCCCGCGGATTCTATCGACGTAATGCGCTCAATACTAATGCCCTTGCAGGCGTCGCAGTCGTCGCAGAACTCACTAACGCAGGAGCAGATAGACAAGCTCGTTCATCAATTGCAAATCCTTATGAAATCAGTTCAGCTGACCGGAGCGGAGATAAATAGCGCGCTCGATACCGCCGCCTCGATTGTAAAGGGTAAGGTGGGTCTTGTAAAGGTGCGGCTGTACCGCCCGTTTGACGGCAACCGCTTTGTAGCCGCGCTTCCGCAGACGGTTAAGAAAATCGCCGTGCTTGACCGCACGAAAGAGCCGGGCGCAATCGGCGAACCGCTCTATTTAGACGTTATAACCGCGCTTTCGGAGTGCAACGTATTCGGGATACAGGTATTCGGCGGTCGCTACGGCCTCGGGAGCAAGGACACCCAGCCGGAGCATATCGCGGCGGTCTACGACAACCTTTTCAAAGTGCGGCCGCAGAATAAATTCAGCGTCGGTATCAACGACGACGTAACGCACCGGTCGCTCCCGATTGACACGAGCTTTACCGTTAACACAAAGGCCTTTGCGGCTAAATTCTGGGGTATCGGCTCGGACGGTACAGTAGGGGCGAATAAGAACAGCATTAAGATTATAGGCGATAACACAGACCTCAACGCCCAGGCGTATTTCCAGTACGACAGCAAAAAATCCGGCGGCGTGACAATCTCGCACCTGCGCTTCGGCGAGGACGAGATTAAATCGAGCTACTACGTTACTAAGGCGAATTTCGTAGCCTGCCACGCTCCGAGCTATATTGAGCGTTATGATATCGTGCAGGACACAGTTCCGGGCGGGACGTTCCTTTTGAACTGTCCCTGGGAAACTGACGAGATTGCCTCGCACCTACCCGCCGCCGCTAAACGTTACCTTGCCAAGAATAATATCAAGATGTATACCGTTGACGCGGTGCATTTGGCGCAGGATATCGGAATGGGCGGGCGCACTAATACTATTTTGCAAGCCGCGTTTTTCAAAATCAGCGGTATACTACCGCTTGACGTTGCCACTAAGGCTATGAAAGACGCTGTGGTTCACTCCTACGGCACAAAGGGCGAAAAGGTCGTCAATATGAATATGGCGGCGATAGACGCGGGGCTTGATAAAGTCAAAGAGTTCGCTATTCCCGCGGACTGGATTGACGCTACGGACGAGCAGAGCCGCGACAAGTGGCTTGATATGTCCGATAAAAAGCTCCTGAACTATGTAAACAACATTATGACTCCGGCAAACGATATGCGCGGCGACAGTCTGCCTGTTAGCACCTTCCTCGATACTAAAGACGGCGCGTTGCCGCAGGGAACCGCCGCGTTTGAGCGCCGCTATGTCGCGGTAGAGGTACCCGCGTGGAAGCCGGAGAACTGCATACAGTGCAATCAATGCTCGTATGTCTGCCCCCACGCGTCTATACGCTCCTACGCTCTGAACGCCGCCGAAGCTGAATACGTGCCTACCAATAAGCAAATGAACGGCAAGGGCTGTGAGGAGTATAAATTCGCTATAACCGTTTCACCCGCCGACTGCCTCGGCTGCGGCTCCTGCGCGAATATCTGCCCGGCTAAGGAAAAAGCCCTCGTTATGGAGCCGATTGAAACGCAGATGGATAAGCAAAAGGAATTTGACGCGGCAAAGCATATCGTCACGGAAAAAGAACTGCCGTTCGCGGTAACAACTGTCAAGGGCAGTCAGTTCAGACAGCCGCTGTTCGAGTTCTCGGGCGCCTGCGCGGGTTGCGGCGAAACGCCGTATGCAAAGCTCATTACTCAGCTGTTTGGTGAGCGTATGCATATCGCGAACGCCACGGGTTGTTCGAGCATTTGGGGCGGCAGTGCTCCGAGTACGCCGTATACGGTCAATAAAGAGGGGCGCGGTCCCGCGTGGAGCAATTCGCTGTTTGAGGATAACGCGGAGTTCGGCCTCGGTATGCTGACCGCTTCAAAACAGCGTAGGGCGAAGCTCGTCAAGCTCGTTGAAGCGTTTATTGAAAAACAAAAAGACCACGAATATAAATCCCCGGCTATCCCGGCTCTTGAAAAATGGCTTGAAGTCAAAGACGAGGCCGAAGCGTCAAAGCTCGCTTCCGCGGAGCTTGTAAGAGTGCTGACAGACGCGACTACGTTTGACCCCGAGGAGCGCGACGGCTTCAAAGCCCACGCGCCGGAGTTCTTTGAAAAAGTCTGGAACACCACGCTCGACCGCTGCGAGTGCGAGACCTGCGTTGAAGCTCGCGAAATCCTTGATATGTCTGACCTCTTTGTAAAACCCTCGTTCTGGGCGTTCGGCGGCGACGGCTGGGCGTATGACATCGGTTATGGCGGGCTCGACCACGTAATCGCTTCCGGCGAGAATATCAACGTGTTCGTGTTCGACACAGAGGTCTATTCTAACACCGGCGGTCAGGCGTCTAAGGCTACTCCGACGGGAGCCGTGGCGCAGTTCGCGGCAAACGGTAAGGCGCAGAAGAAAAAAGACCTCGCGGCGATTGCGATGCAGTACGGCTATGTGTATGTAGCGCAAATCGCTATGGGCGCGGATTATAACCAGACCATTAAGGCGATTGCCGAGGCCGAAGCCTACGACGGTCCGAGCCTTATCATTGCCTACGCCCCCTGCATTAACCACGGTAGTCGCAACGGTATGGGCAAATCAATGACGACCGCAAAAACCGCCGTCGAGGCGGGTTACTGGCACCTGTTCCGCTACGACCCGCTAAGCGGCGAGTTCACGCTGGACAGCAAGGAGCCTACGAAACCTTACAGCGACTATATCCTTAGCGAAGTACGCTACAGCTCGCTGAAGCTGACCTTCCCCGACAGAGCCGAGCGCCTGTTCGCGATTGCCGAGAGCAACGCTAAGGCGAAATATGAGCAGCTAAAGAATAAGTAGTAAGCGGTAAAATATAACACGTGCGGGGTGAATGACACCCTGCACGTGTGTTTTGATTTAATGGCTTGTAGGGGCGGGGCTTGCCCCGCCCGGTTGTCCTATTGCCTTGCTATGTATAATTGTACAATCCGGGCGAGGCGAGCCTCGCCCCTACACAATGGTGCGAAATTGGTTATTATATCTCCGCGAACCTGGTCGCTATGCCGTCCAGGTCGCTTTTGTTGTTTGCCGTTAGTAGTACGGCCTTTCCGGCGAACTCGGCTTTTAGCATTTCCACTAATACGGCGCGTTCGGCTACGTCTATTCCGGCAAGCGGTTCGTCCAGGATTATCAGGTCGGGGCTTGCCACCAGCGCCATTGCGAGGGACACGCGCTGACGCTCGCCGATGTTGCTGAATTGCAGTGAGCGGCGGCCTACGACGTTCTCCGTAACGTTCATACGCTCGATAATGTAGCGGACGCGCTCCTCATCGTTTGCGGAG
Source organism: Oscillospiraceae bacterium (assembly GCA_031261635.1). Taxonomy (GTDB): domain Bacteria; phylum Bacillota; class Clostridia; order Oscillospirales; family Oscillospiraceae; genus JAISJH01. The sequence continues at coordinate 47,337 of JAISJH010000048.1, read as the reverse complement.
GGTTCGCGCCCCGGTATTGCCGCTGTATGAAGCTGGGCGCGGATATTTTCAGCCGCTGAAAGCTCCCTGTGGTAGGCGGGCAGACCGACCAACGCGCCGACACTGCGCCTGTCGATAGCGTATTCAACAGTGCCGCTGTCCGGCGCGGTCAAGCCCGTGATAATACGGCAGAGTAACGTCTTACCTCCCCCGTGCGGGGCGGTCACGCCGACGATTTCGCCGCGCCGAAGCGTCAGTGAAAAGTTATCAATGATAGTTTTGCCCTTGTATGCCTTGCTGATGTTTGTCAGTTCGAGGATTTTGTCGTCCATTTTTCACCGCCTGTTTTTGTTTATTCTTTTCGTCAAACGCCGATTTCCGGTTTTACAATAACCGTTTGGAAATTTGAGTATGTTACGAAGCCCGGTTTCGCCCCTGTGGGTTTTTTCACGTATTTTACCGGGCAGTAGTCTACCGCTACGACGCTCTCGCTTCGGCCTTTTGAGTGGAAAGCCGCCAGTTTTGCCGCCGCGTAGATGTCGTTTTCGTCAGCGTTGCCGCGCAGGATTACGTGCGAGCCGTGGATTTTCTGCGCGTGGAACCACATATCCGAACGCGCCGCCTTCTTGAACGTCAGTTCGTCATTCTGTAGATTGTTGCGCCCTATGACGGCTACAGCTCCCGAAGCTAACGTTACCGTTATCGGCTTTGCGCTCTGCGGACGCTTCTTAGATTTTTTATCACCCGCCGCCGGAGCTTTTATATAGCCGCCCGCCGCCAGTTCCTCGCGCAACGCGTCAATGTCGGCACGGGAACGCGCGAGTTCAAGCTCCGTTATAAGCGTTTCGAGGTAGGCAAGCTCGCTTTGCCCTATCTCGATTTGATTTGCGAGAACCGTTTCAGCCATTTTGGCTTTGCGATAGCGCTTATAATACCGCGCGGCGTTCTCTGCGGGCGATAGCTTCACGTCAAGCTCGATTGTGATTTGACTGTCGCCATAGAAATTGTCTGCCGTGAGCGACGTATCGCCGCGCGAAATTGCGTGGAGGTTTGCCTTGATTATGTCCCCCGCTTCGCGGAAACGTTCGCGGTTTGCCGTCGCGGCAAGTTCCCCCGCCTGCGCCGTGAGTTTTCGCGCCGTCCTGTCGCGCAGGGTTTTGAGGGTTTTACCGAGCGCCGCTCCGCGCTGCTGTTCTTTGGTTTCCTGTTCGCGCTTTGTAAAAAGTTCGTCGAATAGTTTTGAAAGGTCGGGGTGCGTTGCCTCGCCCGGATTGTCGCCCGGTTTATCCTCGCGCGGTTTATTAGCCGGAGGCGCGTATATTAGCCCCGGCAAGGCGGGGCGGGACGCCTCCATTCCGGCTTTGTGCAGGCAGTCGATAATGCGGCCGTCGTCGTAGCACAGCAGCAGATTACCCGTGCCGAATAATTCAAGTATCAGCGAACAGGTTTCGCCCTCCAAAAAACTATCCAGAACGGCAAAATCAAAGCGCAATACGCGGTCATTATTAACCTGCCTCACAGCTATAAGCCGTGCGGTTATCAGAAATTTCCGCAGAAGCATACAAAACGCCGGGGCGACGGGCGGTTGTTCAAAGGTAAACTCCGTCAAGTGCGCCCTCGCGCTTCCGGAATGTACGTTGATAAGTAGCTTATCGTCCGTCCGCTTGTTGAACGTCAGTATAAGCGTATCGCGCTCCGGCATCTGCACTTTTGTCACGCGGCAACCCTGGAGTTTGCCCTCCAGTTCCGCCGCCAGAACGCCAACGAGTTTTACGTCAATTTTCATATTTCACTTAACCTTTCAAACAATTCGTCTATGCGCTCAAAGCGCTCCTCTAAATAGAGCCAGCCGAATATTGTTTCGAGAGCCGTAGCGTAGTGATACTCGGCCTCCGTGCTGTTTTTAGGTATCGCGTGAACCTTTGCGTTGCGCCCCCGCGTCCAGACTGCTTTTTCCTCGTCTGTGAGGAGTTCCGTTAGCCTGTGCGACAGCACCGACTGCGCGTTGGCGTTGACTTTTTTGACTGTTTCCCTGTGCAGGGCTTCGGCGGTTGTAAAGCCCGCGCTACAGGCCGCCGCGCGGCATTTCAGTTCGTAAACCGCGTCCCCGATATACGCGAGCCCTAATGTGTTGATGTCGTGCATAATAACTCCCGTCTATCCGCTGTCCGTCACAATCGGCAAACACAGCTCGAAGCGACTGCCGCACGGTTCGCGGCCTGATACTTTTACCGTGCCGCCGTATTTCAGCGCGGTTTCCTTTACTATTGACAGTCCCAGACCGCTGCCGCTGATTTTGCCGTTTCGCGCTTTGTCTACACGGTAGAAACGCTCGAATATGTGCTCTTCCTCGCCCTTAGGTACTCCGACGCCTGTGTCGTCCACTATCAGACGCACTTCGCCGGCTTTATTGTAGACGTATACGTGAACCGAGCCGCCCTGCGTGTTGTATTTTACCGCGTTTTCGATTAGGTTAAACACCGCGCGGAAGATGTCGTCCGGCTCGCCCGTTATGTCGCAGCCCCTGTCCATATGCGCGGTTATCTCAATGCCCCGCTGTGCCGCAAGCGGCGATAGCAGGCGTATAGCGTCCGAAGCCAGTACGTCTACGTGAACCACTGTGGTTGCCTCGGCAGTCACTTTGCCGTCAAGTCTTGTCAGCGTCAGAAGTTTTTCAGTTAAACGCGTCAGACGCTCCGCCTCGCCGCCTATGTCCTCTACAAATTCAAGCACTATCTCCTGTGAAATGCCGGGTGTTGTCACGATACTGTCGGTCAATAGCCGTATTCCCGCAAGGGGTGTTTTTAATTCGTGCGAAGCGTCCGATACGAAGCGGACGCGCATTTCCTCCGTTGCCTCGAGGCGTTCGGCGAGTTGATTAAATTCTAAGCCCAGTTCCGAGATTTCGTCTTTTCCGCGAACCGTCAGTCTGTAGCCGAATTGCCCCGCGCGTACCGCTTTTATCGCCCGCAGGAGGTTCAGCACCCTGCGCGTTAAAATTCGCGACATCAGAAAGGCCGCTATTACCGCCGCCGCTATTATCGCCGCCGTGAGCCGCATTAAATCGGATTGCAGTTCGAGCAACATTCCCGCCTGTTCGGTTTCCCTCTGCAAAAGATACACCGCGCCGATAATGCCGTTACGGTAAACAACCGGCTGCGCGGCCGCGCAGGTCAATTGTCCCTCGGCGTACACCGCGCGGAAAACGGAGTTGCCCGCGATAGCACGCGTCAGTTCCGGCGGAACCGCGGCGGTTAATAAGCTCTCGTCGCCCGGGAGGTTGTCGTAGACCGTGTGATTATCGTTATCCGTTATAATAACGCGCGTCCCGGTGCTTTGAGCGTCGCCGAGCAGTTCCATAATGCGCGAAACCTCCTCCGGGGATAAAAAACCCAGCGGAGACAGCGAGGACGCTACAACACTAACGTGGTTTTGCAGGGAGGTATATTTAGCGTCAAACAGCATATCGCGTATCCGAACCACCGGGAACACGTTTAGAAACCCCAGCACGGCAAGGATAATAACAATATAGCTCAAGGCATACTTGAGCTGAACACTATGCCGTATACGCCCGATTGCGGAAATGTGAACCAACTCCTTTTTTAACAAATAACAGTTATCAAATATCAAATATCAGAGACGGTAGTTCAGTTAACAGTTAACAAATATCAGATATCAGAGACGAAAGGTTAGGACGGGGTTTGCGTAACGATGGATTGGACGTAGGGGCGGGTTTCAAACCCGCCCTCCCCCGTCGTAACCCCATCGTAACCCCGTCCCTCCCCCGTCATTGCGAAGCACCGGTAAGCCCGCGATACGTAGGACGTTACAGGTGCGAAGCAATCCAGTGCCGGGAGCGTAACATACGTCTAACGTATCTTGGGTGGCTACGTCAACCCTGGATTGCTTTGCCGCATATCAATGGTACGTATCGCAAGTGCGGTGGCGGCTTCGCAATGACGGGCTTGGCTTCGCCCTGCCCTGTCCCGGCGCATTGCGCCGGGACGGTGGACGGGGGTACGACGGTTCCCCGCATCTTACGTCCAAATTCCCCTCTTGGGAGGGGTGCCGCGAAGCGGCGGGGTGGTTTCCCCGCGCCGTGCGCGGCTATCTGATATTTGATATTTGATAACTGTTATTTGAATTTGATAACTGTTATTTGAAATAGTATCCTACTTTCCAGCGGGTTAGAATATGTTCCGGGTTTGCGGGGTCGTCCTCCAGTTTTTCGCGTAGGCGGCGAATGTGTACGTCCACTGTGCGTATGTCTACGCCTCCGGGGTTGTTCCATACCATTTGCAAGAGGTCGTCGCGGGAGAAAGCTTTGCCCGGGTTTTTCATTAGCATTGTGAGAAGCTCAAACTCTTTTGCGGCGAGTTCCACCTCCTGCCCGGCTTTTCGCGCCGAGTGCAGGTCAAAGTCGAGGGTTATGCCGCCGAGTGTCAGTACCGAATTAGGTTGCGGGCGCGGCCCGCGCTCTTTTGGGCTGTGCTTTAGCTGTGCCTTTACGCGGGCTTTTAGCTCTAAGAGGTTGAAAGGTTTTGTGAGGTAATCGTCCGCGCCGCTCTCAAAGCCTATTAGTTTATCAGCGTCCTCGCTTTTTGCCGTAAGCATTATAATCGGGACGTCAGAAAACGAGCGTATTTCGCGGCAGGCGGCCAAACCGTCGAGCTTCGGCATCATTAAGTCCATTACAATAAGCGCGTAGTCACCGTCCCGCGCGAGCGTCACGGCTTCCTCGCCGTCATACGCGGGCGTTACCTTGAAGCCGTCGTTTTCAAGGTTGAATTTTATGCCCTTGACAAGTAATTCCTCGTCGTCTACGACTAATATGTTCATTATTTTACCTATTCTGTCTATTCGCAATATACGTAGGGTTCGAGCTTTTCAAAGGTTTTTTCGCCTATGCCCTTTACGTCGAGGAGGTCGGCTATGGTTTTGAAGCCGCCTATGGAAGCGCGGTATTCTATTATGCGAGCCGCGTAGGCCGCGCCTATGCCGGGCAGGGTTTGAAGCTCCTCGAGCGTAGCGGTGTTGATGTTGATTTGCCCTTGCGGGGTAGGCTTCGGGGTATACACCGCCGGAGTTTCAACAGGCTTAGGCGGAAGCGTGGGCTTTGGCGTTTCAGGAGGTTTTTCCGTAGGAGCGGGTTCGGGAGTAGGAGCGGGTTCAGGCGTTGGTTCCGGTTCCGCAATAGGTTCCGCGCTAGGCTCAACAGACGGTTCCGCAGACGCCAACACAGGCGCGGCTTCGGAAGGTTCAACAATATCGGCAGTAGGCAAAGGCTCCGGCGTACCCTCGTCCAAACCCACGTCTCTGATATTTGATATTTGCTCACTGTTATTTGTAAGGACTGTTACTCCTACTTGTTTTTTACCTACGAAGTAGCCGCCGATGAACATTGTGAAGCCGAACGCCAGAAAAACCAGTATGAGGATTGCAAGCCGTTCTTTTTTCATAGGCGTTTAGAACCTGTTTTCTTATTGTTATTGTGACCCGCGCCGCGTCGCGTCCTTCCCCCGTCATTGCGAGCCGCGGTAAGCGTGAGATACGTACAAGGTTTAGCGGCGAAGCAATCCAGTAGTTACGGCAAAAGAAACGTATCTGCGGACTGCGGCACTGGATTGCTTCGCGCCTATGCGCGGTACGTATCGCGAGCGTAGCGGCGCTTCGCAAAGACGCGCTCGGCGCGGGACGCGGGGTGGCGCGGATAAGGATATAATTTTTAATTGCCGCCGGATTCTTTTTGGGGCTTTTTCTTATTTGTCCAGCGGCGTTTGTCCTTGTCTTTGTTGAAAGATTTATTTGGGTTATTGTATTGTTTCGCGGCGGGACGCTGAGCGCCTTTGGCGGCGGCGAAATTTTGAGAGCGCGGCGACTGTTCACTATTCGCTGTTAACTGTTCACTATTAAAGTGTTCGCGGGTGCGCTCGTGTTTTACTGATTTATTGCCGGAGCTGAACGTTCCGCGCGCGGTCTGGCGCGTATCGTCGGCGGGGCGGACGGGCGGGCGGGCGGCGAGCGCGGGCGGTTCCGGCTGTGCCGTAGCCGCTACGAAGCCGTTGTCGGAAGTGTAGCTTACCTGCTCAAAGGGGAAAGTTTTCAAGACCTGACCGCTGCCCTCGGAGATTTTAACTTTAACTTTGCGGCGCAAAAGGTTTACCTCCGCAACGAGCGCCTTGCCCAGTGGGGTTTCGACGGTGCTGTCAACCTGCGGCGCGTCTTTTAGCAGCTCGGCGTAGGCGTCCTCCTCGTTTTTGAGGCAGCACATTAAACGCCCGCAAGTGCCGCTGATTTTTACGGGGTTCAGCGACAGCGACTGCGTTTTAGCCATTTTCACCGATACCGGCTGGAACTCGCTCAGATAGGTCGAGCAACAAAATTCGCGGCCGCAAATGCCGAGGCCGCCGAGCAGACGCGCACTGTCGCGCACCCCGATTTGGCGAAGCTCTATGCGTTTGCGAAATATCGACGCGAGGTCGCGAACCAGTTCGCGGAAGTCCACGCGCCCGTCGGCGGTAAAGAAAAACAGCAGACGCAGACCGTCGAAGCTTACGTCACAGCCGATAATTCTCATATCAAGCCCGTGTTCAAGCACCTTTTTCCTGCAAATCGGTATAGCGGCGGTTTCCTGCTCGCGGCACTGGGTTTCAAGTATTTTGTCGCGCTCATTCGCAAGCCGCAGAATAGGCTTCAGCGCCTCTTTGACTTTTGTATCCTCTATGCGGACTACGCCGCTCGCGCAAATGCCGTACTCTATGCCCTTGGCGGTCTCGACAATAACGTGCGTGCCTTTAGAAGGCGTAAAACCGTTAGGCGCGAAGTAATAAGCCTTGCCCCGGTTTCGGAATTTGACGCTGACTATATCTGTCATTGTATGTTATCTCCCGGTTGTTGTATTGTATCCACGTAGGGGACGTGTCAGCCATTTAGCTCGATTAAATCGACCATCAGCTCCCCGGCTATTTGCGCGCTTCCTATGTTCATTCGCGAGCGCAGGCGCGGGGCGTATACTGCTATTTTGGCGGCGGCGGCGGTTTGTCCCGCTTGTACTAGACCTTTGTAGAGGTCTGTGATGTATTGTAGGAACTCGTCGCGTTTGAATTTTTCGAGTTTCACAGATTCCGCGGCTATAGCGAGAGCGTCGTGCGACAAGACTGCAGAGAGTAGCGCGTTATCTATTGCCGCCGCCTCCGTAATATTATTGACGCGCTTGATAACACAGCGGCTACGTATAGTTTGCGGCAAGTCCTTTTCGCGCCCGGCAATCAGTACGAACATAACGCGTGAGGGAGGTTCCTCGAGAAGTTTCAGAAAGGCGTTAGCGGCGTGTGCGTTCATAGAGCCGCTGTCCGGCAGAATGTAGACCTTGCGCTCGCCCTCGTTCGGGAGGATTTGCGCGTCGCCGGTTAGGGCGCGGATAATGTCAACGGTAAGCTCGCGCTTGCCGGCTTCTTTGTCAATAGTGATAATATCGGGGTGAATCCCGGCGTCGGCCTTGCGGCAGTCTTTACAAAACCCGCAGCCTCCGTCAACGCAAACGCCCGCCCGCGCCAGTTTGTTAGCTTCGGGCAGCAACGCGGAGGTATCGCCGACAAGTAAATAAGCGTGTCCCAGTTTCATAGTCTAAGTATAGCACATTTGACGGGTTTTGTCAAACGTTTTTTTCGCGGTGCGGAAATTTGCGCGACTACGCAAGGGCGGGTTTGAAACCCGCCCCTACGTGGGTATCTTGATTGTTATAAAACCCGCGCTTCTTGGGGCTATTGTGTTTTGTTGGTAGTATATAACAGCGTTGCCCTCTGCGTTCAGGTATACGTTTTCCGTTGAAAAGTGCCGCGCGGCTCGTTTGCCCGCGTCGGGGTAGTACATTGCCGGGTCGGTTTTCAGTCTGCGGCTTATTTCGCCCGCGCAGGTTTTGCGGAGTTCGCGCTCGCTTTTCCCCGGCAGGAGGTCGCACAGCAGTACGGGACTGCCGTCCGCAACGCTCCAGACGTCGGCGGTGCGTGAGCTTTCCGCGTGTCCGCTGAAGCTCGTTTCGCTTACTACGGAAACCCGCTCATTGTCGGCGAAAGTCACACGCGAAAGCAAGGCGGCCTGGGTACCGTCGTTAAATTTCATCAGCGAACGTTTACACAGCTCGGTGAATTTGGCGTTCCGCTGTTTATAATACTTGTTGATACGCTTTACGGCTTTGGAAATTCCGGCAAAAAGCGGAAATTCGATAGTTACGGATAGCAGTACCCGCTCCCCGTCACGCCAAAGCTCGGTTTCACGTTCTAAACTATATGTCATTTCAAGCCTCCTGTTTTGCCGTGGCGCGGACTATTCGTTTATCTGCCGTATCACACAAGCGCAACGTTGAAACGCTCCAGCCAGTAGTTCAGCTGTACGAAGTAGGCTATAGTCTGGGGTCTTGTCATTAGCTGACCGTACCACGGGGTTGTCAGTGTGTCGCCGCCGTTCAGCAGTTCCGTTATCGCCCCGCGCCTTACTATTTTATACAGCGGCGCGTTTTCCGGGATTTCACGAAGCGTTTTACTTACCGCCGCGAGGTATTCCGGGTGGTGCGTTTTAGGATAGGGCGATTTTTTGCGCCATAAAACCTCCTCCGGCAACAGTCCGCGAAGCGCTTCGCGCAGCAAACCCTTTTCGCGCCCCTGAAAATCCTTCATCTCCCATGGTACGCTGTAGAGGTATTCCGCAATGTTATGGTCGCAGAAGGGTACGCGAACCTCTAACCCGCTGTACATCGACATTCTGTCTTTTCTATCGCGCAGAGACGCAAAAGTAAACAGCCCCTACAGGAACGTGATATTGATATTCTCGTCTGTTACCGTCGCCTTAGAAATAAAAATTTTCGCTATTGCCTTTTGAAGTTCGAGGTCGAAAGTCCTCCAATCCGCTAAATTTTCTACTATGTCTATATCGTTATAGTTTGCTTTAACGCTTGCAGGGGCTTTTTGAAATTCGGCAATAATTTGTTCTTGCCGGGCTTCGAGTTTTTCTACCTCGCTGTTGATACGCGCCATAACCGCCGCTCCGGCGTTCGGGATTTGTTCTATGTACGCCTGGATTTTTTCGTCCAGCTGTGTGTATTCAATTTTCAGGCTGTTTAGTTTTGGGTTATACTCCGGCTCGGGTTCCTCTGTTGTACTGACGTATTCCGCAAGCCCCGTTATGTGCCGCAGGAGCTGTGTTTCGACCGCGCCCTCTATGTCGCTTAGGTGTATCACGCGCTCGCGCTTATCGCAGACGCGGAGTTTTCTGCCGCCGCAGTTGATGTAATCGTAACCGCCGCGCTGACCGTTTACCACGTTGATTGCGTAGCCGCAGTAGCCGCATTTAATAAGCCCGGATAGCCACGAGTGAGTGCCGCTCCCGCTGTTCTTGATTTGCTTATTTGTGTCAAGTTTTCGCTGACAGCGAAGCCAGGTAGCCGAATCAATCAGACCCTTGTGAATCCCGAGCGTTACGAAGCTCTTAGAGATGTCCGTGAATTTTGAGGTTGTAACGCCTTTTCTTTTCGCGTAGAGGTAACAGCCGTTTTCGCCCGTGTAGTCGGCGACCGCGTTATTCATCTCCGCGCCTTTTCCCTTTAGGTAGACGTACACGTCGGCGTCCGCGCGGACGTATACGGGGTTCCGCAGTAAACGCCCAAGTGATACGGAACTCCAAGGTTTTCCAAAATTTGTCGCTACCCCCTCGGCCGCGAGCCTTTGAGACAAATTGCCGAGCGAAACATCGGTGTAGGCGTAGTCGCGGAAAAGGCTTTGCACGATATCCGCTTGCAAGCTATGCGGCTCAAAGGTATAAGTCTTTTTGCCGTCTAAGCGTGTTTCAATTTTTACATAACCGTAGGGAGCGCGGCCTCCAAGATAGAAGCCGCGCCGTCCGCGCGAGTAGTAGTTATCGGTAATACGCTGCTGGATTTGCTCACGCTCCATCTGCGCGAATACCATCGTGACGTTCAGCATAGCGCGTCCCGAGGGCGTGGTGGTGTCAATATTATCGGTACAGCTTACAAGCGTCGCGCCGCGTTTTTCAAGAGTTTCAAGCATACGCGAAAAATCCAGCAGGTTTCGGCTTACGCGGTCGAGCTTATAAAAAATAATCTTATCGACGCGCCCGCTTTCCACGTCTGACATAAGGCGCAAAAACGCCGGGCGCTCGGTGTTCTTGCCACTGTATCCCTCGTCCCTGTAGACCTCGGCGCACTCGCCCTCGCTCAGTTTTGTGCGGCAACGCTCAATCTGGTCGCCGATTGAGAGGCTGTCCCTTTTTTCGACTGATTGCCTCGCGTATATGGCGGTCATTATTTTTCCCCCCGCAAGTTATTATGGCGCACCCGGGGCGTGATTTTCAAGAGCCGGCGGCTCTTTTTTTCCAGTTTCCAAAAGAAGTTTTTTGAGTTTTCTAAGAGCCGCGCTGTCGCGGCTTTGCCGCTCCCCGTCTGTAAGCGCCTCACGGTATGTACGGACAATAAAGCCGTTTTCCCGCGTTTCACTAAGTAATACATCAGCCACGACAATCACCCCTGTGTAAGTATATGGCGTCAGCGGCGCGGTGTAGCACAGACAGAAGTGTCGAATGTACGCAACAGTACGTAGGGGCGGGTTTCAAACCCGCCCTTTTGACCAATTTACATATATTTACTGTCAAATATTAACATTTTAATAGCTCTTGCATAGTCTGATATGGAAAACGTTTCCAATTGACTTGAAAGAAGGATTTTATTATGAACGAACATCTTATTAACGAAACGAAAACTTTGGCTGATACCGCCTTGCTTGCTGATGTTACCGAACTCGCTGCACCAATTGAGCCGCGTGCTGTGGATTTCAGCGTTGACACGGTTGCAAAACTGAAATCCGCTATCAGCGCGCCGCTTCAGCAGGTTATGATTGGCATTACCGATGAAATCATTATCACGGAGGAAGTGGTAATTCCCGCCGGGAAGCATATACAGCTCACCGACACCGGGTCAAAGCATATCTATCGTGACGCTAATTACAAAGGCACAATGTTTACTGTTGAGGCTACGGCGCAGCTGGATTTATTCTCGATTTTCCTTGACGGCGTAAAAGACTCCGCGGGCGACGGGTGCGGTTCGCTTATTAAAAACAGCGGCATACTGTACCTCTACGGCACTACGGAACTCAAATACAACAGCGGCGGCGAAATCGACGCTACTTTGGGCGGAACAGAGCGTCACGGAGCCGCGCTTTACAACACCGGCGGTTCCGCCAGAGTTGAAATTGACCTTAACGCCGAGATAAGCCTAAACGAGGCCACCGGCTCCGGCGGCGGTATTTTCAACGGCGAGGACGCTACCATCAGAATGATAGGCGGCACTGTCGAATCTAACCACGCGGAGTTAAACGGCGGCGGTATAGCTAACTACGGTATCTTAAATATTCTAAGCGACGCGGCTATTCTCGATAACCTCGCCGACGAAAACGGCGGCGGTATTTATAATAACGACAGCCACGCAAAGATTACTCTAAGCGGCGGGAAAATAAACTCCAACATCGCCAAAAGCGGCGGTGGTATCTACGCGACTGTATCGCACACCCACGCCGACCAGGTACTCGCAATCAGCGGAGCCGCGGAAATTCAGCGCAACTCCGCGACAGGCGGCGACGGCGGCGGTATATATATCGACGCGAACATCGTATCGGATATCGCTATCGACGGCACGGCGTTATTCCAGTTTAACAAAGCCCTTGCGGGCGACGGCGGCGCAATCTATACCGCTCCCGCTAACCTCGCTCATCTCAACGTAGCTATGGGAGTACGTTTCGCCAGTAACGAATCTTCTAAAGGCGTGCAGATAAAAACAGCGGATATCGCGCTTCACGACGCGCATATTAAAACCACGCGCTTTACTTTCCCGTATATGTACGGCTATAATAACCACGATATTTCCTACGGCGACGGTTCAGTCGGTTTTACCGACCATACCGTTACGTTCGACACTAACGGCGGTAGCCTAATAGCTTCGGAAAACGTCAAAGACGGCGATAAGCTTACCGAACCCGCTACGCCCGTCCGCGGTTGTGATATTTTCGAGGGCTGGTTCAGTGACGCGGCTTTTACTAAACCCTGGAATTTCAATGACCCGGTTACAGGTGATATGACGCTCTATGCTAAGTGGACGCCGAAGCTTTGCGATTATGACGTAGCGTTCAGCTCTAACGGCGGCAGCGTCGTGCCTTCGCAAAAGATTACCGAGGGAAACAAAATTACGAAACCCGCAGACCCTACACGCGGCTGTGACATTTTCGAGGGCTGGTATACCGACGCGGCTTTAAGAAACCCCTGGGATTTCAATGACCCGGTTACCGCTAATATGACGCTCTACGCTAAGTGGACTACTAAGGTCTGCGACGATTTCGACGTGAATTTCAATACCGGCGGCGGCGACACCGTGCCACCGGAAAATATTACCGAGGGTGATAAACTCACGAAACCTACTAACCCTAAACGCGGCTGTGACATTTTTGAGGGCTGGTACAGTGACGCGGCTCTAACAAAACTCTGGGATTTCGACGACCCGGTAACAGGCGATTTGACGCTCTACGCCAAATGGACGCCCAAAGCCTGTGACGATTTCGATGTGAATTTCAATACTGGCGGCGGCAATACTGTTCCTCCTGAAAAAATTACCGAGGGCGATAAACTCACTAAACCGGCAGACCCTAAACGCGGTTGCGATATTTTTGAGGGCTGGTATATTGACCCAACTTTCAAAACTCCCTGGGATTTTAATGACCCGGTTACGGGCAATATGACGCTCTACGCTAAGTGGACGCTCAAAGCCTGCGACGAATACAATGTAAATTTCAATACCGGCGGCGGCGATAATGTGCCAACTGAAAAGGTTGACGAGGGCGATAAGCTCACCAGACCGCCTGACCCTAAACGCGGCTGTGACGTTTTTGAGGGCTGGTATATTGACCCGGATTTCAGAACGCCCTGGAATTTCAATGACCCGGTTACGGGCAATATGACGCTCTACGCTAAGTGGACGCTCAAAGCCTGTGACTATACCGTGAGTTTTGACACTGACGGCGGCACCGATATCCCGCCCGAGGGCGTTATGGACGGCGATAAACTAGTAAAACCCGCCGACCCCGAACGCGACTGCGATATTTTTGACGGCTGGTATGCTGATAAGGCATTAACGATACCCTGGGATTTCAATACCCCTGTAACGGGCGATATGACGCTCTACGCAAAGTGGATAATTTGCCCCTGCTGCCCGGACGATGACGACGACTGCTGCGACGGCTGTTGCGGCGACGATGACGATGATAACTGCGAGCCAGAGGTCCCGGTGTATCCCTATCCTCCGTACCAGCCCTGTCCTCCCTGCCCGCCTTGTCCTCCCGCTCCTCCCTGTCCTCCGTCTCCCCCCTGTCCCCCCAGCCCGCCTTGTCCCCCCGCTCCTCCCTGTCCTCCAAGTCCCCCTAGCCCGCCTACTCCTCCGAACTGGAACCCCTGTCCTCCCGCCTATCCGGCGTATCCCGAATATCCCGCGTATCCGGAGTATCCACCCTGCAACCCGGAACCGCCGACGGAGCCGGAGCCGCCCGCGACACCCCCGACTGCGAAACCCTGCCCCCCTTGTAAACCGCCGGCGGTGAAACCCTGTCCGCCCTGTAAACCTAAACCGCCGGCGGCTAAACCCTGCCCCCCCTGCAAGCCTGTGAGGCCTCCGGCTGTAAAACCCTGTCCCCCCTGCCCTCCGAGTAAGCCGAAGCCGCCTGTTGAAAAACCTTGTCCCCCTTGTCCTCCCGGTAAGCCTGTGAAACCCCCAGTGAACCCCTGTCCTCCTTGTCCTCCAGGTAAGCCTAATCCTCCAGTGAACCCTTGTCCCCCTTGTCCTCCAAGCAAGCCTAATCCCCCAGTGAACCCTTGTCCCCCTTGTCCTCCAAGTAAGCCCAATCCACCTGTGAACCCCTGTCCCCTCTGCCCTCCAACTAACAGCTGTCCTCCCTGCAACCCCTGTGCGCCGAGTACGCCTAAACAATGCTCTTGCAAGACGGTGTGCGTGTGCGAATGTTAGAAATGTGTGAATGTGTGAATGTGTGAATGTGTGAAAAGGCGCGGAGATTTTTCAATCTCCGCGCAGTTAGTTTTTGATTTTATAAGAAGCTGTAGTCAAAATGCAAAAGGCTAAAAAGTCCGTCATTGCGAGCGCCGGGAAGCCTAACAGACTGTGCGGTATAGGCGCGAAGCAATCCAGTGCCGCAGTCCGCAGATACGTAAGTTGCGCCCCCGGCGTTATTACAATTGACAATTGATAATTGATAATGAATAATTACGTTGGGTTGGACGAGGGTACTGGGCTTGGAAAGCTTGCCGCGGCTAGCAATGACGGACTTTTGAATTGTTACCTTTTTAATTCAAATTCTACTTTAATATAAATTCTACAGCGTCCATTGCCTGTAGTCGTCGCGGTTATTTGTTGTTACCGTTATCAGTTGCACCAACGGGTGCGTTCGTACCGCGTCCAGGAAGGGCGAGTCCCGCTGTTTTACTACGCCTACAATAGGGAAATTTCCGTCTAATAGCGTTAGGACGGCTTGCTTAAAATTCGGGGCGTTTTCCTCCATTGTGCCTAGTTCGTCCATTACTATTACATCGTATTTTCCGGAATTTTGCAGTAATTTCAAGCCGAATTTTTCAAAAGTGTCAAGGTTTATCTCAAACGCGTTATCGCGGAATACCGCGAGTTCCGCTTGACGCAGACGCGTTGTGTCTGACATTATCAGCCTGCGGGAGTTTGTGTTTCGCTCCTCGAAAAATGTTAAAAAACCGTCGGTTTTCAGTTTTTTATAATCGAGCCAGCGGCGCAGGGCGGTTGACTTGCCGATTTGTATTTCCCCGGTTAGAAAAAGGTGCATAATTTCCCCCTATTTAATTCGCGAAATAATCCTCCGCTAAAATCGCGTATTCCGCGAGGTCGCAAATTCCCTGATTATTTCGTCCGTCCTGTCTGTGAAGCCCCTCGTATTTTAGGCCGCATTTCAGCATTACCTTGCCGGAAATAGGGTTATTCGCGTCGTGAACGGCGGCGATACGGTTCGCGCCGACTTGCTCAAAGAGGAATTTTATAACCGCCGTGAGCGCCTCCGTCATATAGCCCTTATTCCACCAGTTTTGCCCGAGGCAATAGCCGATTTCAGCGTAATTTACGCGGTCGTCAACGTTGACAACGCTGATGCTGCCGATAGGCTCGCCCGGCGTTTTTAGCACGATTGCCCAGTTATAGTGGTCGGGTTTTGAGTATTCAAGCAGCCACTCGGACAGCAGTTGTTTAGTCGCCTCGACGCCGCTGTGCGTCTGCCAGGTGAGGTATTTTGTGACCTCCGGGTCGCCCGCCCAGTTGCCGTACATCGCCTCCGCGTCCGCAATTTCAAATTTTCGCAGAATTAGGCGCTTTGTTTTGAGTTTTACCGTTCCTTTATGCGATATTTTCTTTTCTATATTATCCACGGCGCGTTCGCAGACCCAGCGGCGCAGGCCGTATTTTTTTATCGCGGTAGTAATAAAACCGCATTTTCTGTAAAATTCCACCGCGTCGTCGTCCGTTTCAAGTTCAATTGGCAGGCGGTATTTTTCCTGTAGCGCGTTTATCATTTTGCCGCCGAAGCCGCGCCGCCGCATTTCCTCCGCAACGGCTATATAGAGGATTTCCACGGCGTCGCTGTGCCGCTGAAAGACCGTCACGCCTACTATTTCGCCGTTTTCCACTTCGCCGAATACGTGTACGCGGGCTTTGGACTTGAACCCGGTGATTGCGTTTATAAGTCCCTCCGGCGAATTGTCGAACAAGCAAGCCGCGAGTATTGTTGACACCTGCGGTTCGTCAAGTCGGTTTTTTATATCGCAAAACATTAGGCGCTCCTCCTGAAAACTGTTTATGCTTTATTTTAACATATTTCGCGCGAAATGTCAAGCGGCATAAAAATATCGCAAAAGGCGCTTGACGCGCGGGTTAAAATGGTGTATAATTGGGAAAAGGCAAAAAAGGAAACAATTATGAACGAGCGGAAATTTTCATTTTCACCAATAATCAACGCGTCGTCACGGACGCTTATTCTCGGGAGCCTGCCGGGCGCGGATTCGCTGCGGCTCGGGCAGTATTACGCGAACCCGCGAAACGCCTTCTGGCGCTTGTTTTACGCGCTTTTTGACCGCGAGCCGGACGCTGAATATTCAAAGCGCTGTGATTTTATTTTAGAAAATAATTTCGCGCTTTGGGACATCTGCGGGTCGGCGGAGCGCGGCGGTTCCGCCGATAGCAAAATTACAAAAATTTTGCCGAACGATATCGCCGCTTTGCTAACAGAATTTCCTGTTTCAAAAATATTACTTAACGGGCGAAAAGCGGAGAGCGAATTTTTCAAAAATTTTGGAAATTTAAGCGTTCCGGCGGTTTATGTCCCTTCAACAAGTCCCGCGCTTGCGGCATTGACATTTGAGGAAAAATTAAAGATTTGGAAAAAAGAGATATAATCAAATACACGCTAATTCGCTCAAAGCGCAAAACGCTGGAGCTTCGTCTTGATGCCGAAGGTAACGCGATTGTCCGCGCCCCTCTGCGTTTCGCTAAATACCGCATTGATGAATTTGTAGCGGAAAAATCCGGCTGGATTGCGAAAAACCGCAGGAAAATAGCGGAACAAATGGAGAATTTTTCCGGTTTTAATCCGGGCGAAATTGCGCGTCTAAAAAGTGAAGCGGCGGAAAATTTTCGCGAACGTGTAAATTTTTTCTCCGCGCTGATGAGCGTTACTCCGGCAAAAGTGAAAATTTCCGACGCGCGGACGCGTTGGGGGAGCTGTTCCGGGAAAAACAGCGTTAATCTGAACTGGCGGCTAATGCTCTGCCCCGCTGAAATTCGGGATTACGTAATAATTCACGAACTCGCGCATATTTCGCATAAAAATCACGGCGCGAAATTCTGGGCGCGTGTAGCGGAATTTTCGCCGAATTATAAAATATGCCGCGAGTGGCTGAAAGTCAACGGCGGCGGGCTTATGCGCGTTGAAAATTGACTTTTGAAATTAAAAAATGTGACATTTGTCACCCTCAAAAACATACTTTTGTAACTTGCGGCCGTCCCAAAAAGCTGTTATACTGTACACATTAAATAAAGGGAGGCAAAAATATGGATAATTTTGTATCGGTCAGCAAATTAACCAAGCGCTACGGGGATTTTACGGCGGTCGATAATTTAAGTTTTGAGGTAAAAGAGCGCGAAGTTTTTGGCTTTTTGGGGCCTAACGGCGCGGGGAAATCCACGACTTTGCACGTTATTTGCAATTTAACGGGTTTCGATAAAGGCGAAATTTCCGTCGGAGGTCACGATTTGCGCCGCGAAACACGAATTGTTAAAAGTTTAATCGGCCTTGTGCCGCAGGAAATCGCGCTTTATCCGACGCTTTCAGCGTATGAAAATGTTGCTTTTTTTGCGTCTTTATACGGATTATCGGGCAGGGCGTTAAAGAGCGCGGTTCTGGAGGCTTTGGAATTTGTCGGTCTGTCGGATTGCGTAAAAAAACGCGCGGAAAAAATGTCCGGCGGTATGCAAAGGCGGCTGAATATCGCCTGCGGAATAGCGCACAAACCGAAGCTAATCGTAATGGACGAACCGACCGTAGGTGTAGACCCACAGAGCCGCGAGCAAATTATGCGGTCAATCAGAAAATTGCGTGAAAACGGCGCAACGATAATTTACACTTCGCATTATATGCCGGAAGTTCAGGAAATTTGCGACAGAATTGCGATTATCGACGGCGGAAGATTAGCCGCCTCCGGCACGGAGGAGGAGCTTCTAAAAATGGTCACGGACGTGAAAACAATTACAATCGACTGCCCAAAAATCGACGAAAAAATTATAAATTTTATCGTCGATTTACCGGACGTAAAGCGCGTAAAATACCAGGAGAAATTAAAAATTGAAGTGCCTCTGCGATTTACGGGAATTTCAACAATTTTGCAAGCCCTTGTGGACAACGGAGTTCCCGTCGACAATCTCAAAACTGACGCGCCGAATTTAGAAACTACGTTTTTAGCGTTAACGGGAAAGGAACTGCGCTGATGATTTATATAATAAAAAAGCAATTTTTAATACTTATACGGGATAAAGGCTCGCTTTTTTTCACAGTTTTATTCCCCGCTTTATTGGTGATGATTCTCGGAAATATGCTTGACAAACTTGATAATCCGGACAGCGTAATCGGGGATATAAACCTTCAATATATTGGAATAAACACTAAAATTTTGCCTAAAATTGATGGCGTTAGTTTCATCGAAGCGTCAAGCTTTGAAGCAGCTAAAATTGCCGTAGAAGCTGACGCGGCAACTGCGGCGGTGCAATTTTCCGAGCGCGGAATTGAATTATACCAAGGCAGAGATTCTATAAAAAACCGCGCGCTCGAAAGTGTTTTTCGTGGAATTTCAATCGGCGCGGTAAATAGCGAAAAAACATTTGTACAGACAAAAAATTTAGGATATAATCGCACAATGCTCGATTATTACGCCGTGACAATGATTGCGATGATTGTATTTATGGGCGGCGGAGTTTCAGGCGCTAGCACGGTATTTGAGGAGCGCAAAAACGGCACTTTAAGCCGCACGGCGATGAGCCCCAAAAGTCGCGCGAGCCTGTATTTTGGGACGGTTTTATCTTTTTTACCACAAAGCGCATTACAAGTGATTTGCACAATGCTCCCCTCAATATTGATTTTCAACGCGCATTACGCGAATACAATAGCGGGAAATTTATTATTATTTTCAATGTTTTTTATAGTCGGAATTTCAACCTGTTCGGTGTTCGCTCTGGTCGGATTATTCATAAAAATTAACCCGACAATGGTGATTATGCCGGCGGTTTGGGCGTTGATGTTTCTATCGGGGAGCTTCGCGCAAGACGTTTATATCACTGGCTTTTCAGACATTTTGCCGCCGAGATTAGTGCAGAATGCGGCCTTTGAATTAACAATCTTCGGGCGCTATGAAAAATGCGTCAGCGCGATAATTGTTAGCGCGTTTGTCCTCGCGCTCTCCTCCGTTTTGGGAGCAATAATATTCAGTAGAAAGGCAAAAATATGAGAAATATTTTCATTGTTTTCGTAAATACAATACGCCGCTCAAAGAGCGCGATAGCCGTCACGGCGGCTGCGGGAATACTCCTGTGCGTAATTTTCAATTTAATGCTGCCGCTATACGCCACATTCAGCCAGCCGGGACTAAACCTCGGGCTTTGCGTATATAATGAAACCGCGTTTTCCGCCGATTTTAAGGCGTATTTAGCGGACGACTTAAGAATGAAATTAACTGAAAAAGCCGACTACGACGAGCTTTCAAAAATGCTCGTAGACAGAAAAATTTCCGGAATAATTGAGGTAGAGAACGACGAAATTACAGCGACTTTTTTAGATGATTACGCAAATAGAGCCTTTGTGACGGCCTATCTGGAGAGCTATTTATCAGCCGTAAGCGTAAATCCAAACGCACGGGCAACCGCAATTCCGCTCACAATTACCTCTGCAAATTCAAAAACCGCGCAGGAAGCGCAGCAGGGCGCGTTCCGAACTTCCACGGGATTTTTTCTAAGTTTTTCATTTATTCTCGGATTATTTATTGCCTGGCAAATTTTCAACGACCGCGGCGGCGGGGTTTACAGCCGCGTAAAAGCGTCAAATATGCGTACAGCGTCATATATTTCAGGAATTTGCCTCGAAGGAATATTATGCACATTATTACAATCGGGGATTTTCATAGGCTATCTCGCGATTAGCGGTAAAGATATCGGAATGAATTTTTGGTTTGCGGCTTTACTTTGCCTTTTATATTCGCTTTTTGTCGTGGGATTTTCACTTTTTTGCGCTTTAGTTTTCAAATCGCAGGGTTCAATTATCGCAACGGTCGTCGGCGGCTCGTCAATAATGTGTATGATAGGCGGCGCGTATTTTCCTATTGCAACCGCGCCGGAATTTATGCAAAAACTCGCGAGGGTCGTCCCGCAATATTGGTTTTCTGACGCCGTTGACAGGCTTCAAAGCGGCGCGGGCGCTGGATTTCACCTGCTTGTGCTAACGCTTTTCGCGTTGCTGACATTTATTTTATCGGGAGTGTGGTTTGCGTATGAAAAGTCTTGAAATTTCGCGCGGACTGTGCTATAATTAAATGTATGAAAGAAAAATATATTTTCCTGTTCGTTTGTGAAATAACGGCGCTCGCGATATGCGTAATAAGGGCGGTAATTCGCGCCGGATTTATGGATTCAATGGTGCCGTATACGCTTCTGGTCTGCTGTTTGCTTGGCTTTAGACTGGTCGCGCGTTTATCCGGCGGTAAATTAAAAAAATTTAGCTTCTTACCGCTCGCGCTGGCAATTTTAATAACATTTTTTGCGTTCGGGCTGTCGCCATACGCGCTTATCGTTCTACCTGTTGCATTGTACGGGGCGTTACTTCACAAAAAATTGCAGAAAAAAAGCGCGCTTTTACTGACTTTAAGCGAGGAAAACGAAAACCTCCGCGAACAAATTTCGCGGCAAAAATATTCGCAGGAAAACGGCGAACGCTTTGTACGCCTAAACGAGCGCAATCGCATCGCCGCAAGACTGCACGACAAAATAGGCCACGGAATTTCCGGCAGCACGCTACTACTTGAAGGAGCCTTGCTAAATTTTGAAAAAAATCCTGAAATTTCAAAGGAAGCAATCTCAAACGCTTCGGAAAATCTACGGCAAACAGTAGACGAAATACGCCGGGTACTGCGCGAGGAACGGAGGGAGAACGCGAAAATTGGACCCGCTGAAATAGCCGGAATTTTAATAAAATTTGAAACAGATTACCCGCGTATAAAAACCGAGCTAATAGTGGAAAACGCCGACGAAATCGCGCCGGATATTTGGACTTGCCTCGCTGAAAACCTCGCGGAGGCCTTGACGAATGTCCTAAAACACAGCGACGCGGATAATTTCAAGGCGGCGATAATTTCAAAAAACGGACTAATCCGCGCGGAATTTTCCGACAACGGAAGCGGCAAAAAACCAATAACAGCCGCCGGAATCGGGCTATCGGCAATGCGTGAGCGCACGGCGTTTCATCAAGGCCGGCTCTTTATAAACAGCGAAAACGGCTTCACAATTACGCAAATTTTTACAAAAAAAGGCGGCGAATAAATTGATTACACTAAT
Organism: Oscillospiraceae bacterium; assembly: GCA_031261635.1. Classification (GTDB taxonomy): domain Bacteria; phylum Bacillota; class Clostridia; order Oscillospirales; family Oscillospiraceae; genus JAISJH01. Next base: position 26,135 of record JAISJH010000048.1, on the reverse strand, counting down.
AATCGCGGACGACGACCCGGTAATTCTGACCGGGCTGTCAATGATAATCGGAGCAAACGCTAAGCTCGAAATCGTAGGCACGGCGCACGACGGCGCGGAGGCCGCGGAATTGTGCCGCGCTCTGAAGCCGGACGTCGCCCTGCTCGATATACGTATGCCGGGGCTCGACGGCATCGCCGCCGCAGAGATAATTTTGCGCGAAAATTCCTCGGCTCCCCTGCTGCTTACGACCTTCGACGAGCCGGAGCTTATTAACCGCGCGTTAAACGCCGGGACTATGGGATATATCCTGAAAAATAGCCCCGGCGAGCGGATTATTTCCGCGATTATTACTGTCGCAAACGGCGGAACAGTATTTTCGCCCGATATTTTAGCGCATATCAGAGCCGCCGCAAAACCCGCCGGGAGCGGCGTTTGGGACGCTTTAACACCCCGCGAGCTTGACATTGTAAAACTTATTTCAACGGGACTTTCAAACGCTGAAATAGCGGAAAAATTATTTATTTCTAACGGCACGGTCAGAAATTATATCTCCGTAATTCTCGATAAAACATCGCTCGAACACAGGACGCAACTGGCTATTAAGTATTTAAGCGCTGATTTTTAAGCGTCAATAAACAAAAGTTTTATACCCTACGTAATTTATAATCATCGTCACAAGGGTCGTAAGCCCCTTAGCGAGCCAAAACGGCAGGCGTAGTTTTTTCAACAGCAGGTTTACAAGCAGCACGCTGACGCCGAGGCTCACGCCGTTGACCGCCAAAAACGGGAGCGGACTGCCCATATTTCTGAACGTAATTTTCCCGTTCAGAAAAAATGAGCAGACTAAACCCGAGGCGTAGCCGAGCGCGGTCGCAAGCCGCTTGTCAAGTTTTAGCGCATAGCCGCAGAGCATACTTACGCCGTAGTCAACCGCCGTGTTTACTACGCCCACAAAGCCGTATTTGACTATAGTCATAAGCTCCGCGTTGTTAAAAAGTTTTTCAATCAAAATAATGCGCCGCGCTTTCAAAAATCGGTTGAATTTTAACGCCGGGAATATTTTTAGCTACGAATTTATTCACGCGCTCGGAGTGCGCCATTTTTCCGAATACCCGCCCGTCCGGCGAGGTCGCGCCCTCGATATCATTGTAACTACCATTCGGATTATCGACGTAGGCTGTGGCTATCTGCGCCTCCGGAAAACCGCCGCTAGCCACAAAGCGTCCCTCGCCGTGCGATATCGGAACGGCGTATTCCGCGCCGAGTTCGCATTTCGAGAGCCAGGGCGAGGAGTTATTGACAATTCTCGTGGTGACGTATTTCGCGATATGCCGCCCTACATTATTATAGGTAAGCGTCGGGGACGTTTCGCTCTGGCTACGTATCCGCCCGTCAGTGATAAGCCCGAGTTTTAATAAGGCCTGGAACCCGTTGCAAATGCCGAGTATCAAACCTTTGCGCGTATCAAGCAGTTCGTGAGTAGCGTCGCTAACCCGCGCGTTGCGAAAGAACGCGGCAATCAGCTTCGCCGAACCCTCCGGCTCGTCCCCGCCGGAAAAACCGCCCGGGATTGCTAGAACGTTCGCGGTTCCTATTGCCTTTGCAAGCGAGTTGATACTCTCCGCAAGCGCGGAGGGCGTAATATTGCGAATTATCACCTGTTCGGCGATAAAACCGGCGCGCTCGAAGGCCGCCGCGGTATCGTCCTCGCAATTCGTACCGGGGAAAACCGGGATAATCACCCTCAATTGAATACCTTGCATAATACGCCCTCCCATTTTGTCGTAAGTTCGCCCCATTTGAAATCCGCGGTAGTCGTGCCGAGCAGTCTCGCGCCGTCTATTGTCTCTGTACATTCGGCTATTACCGAGCCGGGCTCCGCCTGTATAGCATCAACACCCACGCCGTCAAAACCTATCTCGTTGCCTACTGACATCTTGAAAATGCCGCCCTCTACGCCGTTAGTATCCACAGCCCACGCGGAGATTATTTTTCCCTCCGCGATGAGGCGCGTTATACGCTCCCAGTCGGCTCGTTCAAAAAGGTAAACGCCGTGTCCCGCCTCCTTAAACTCCGGCGAGATTATAACCGAAGCGTCGGCAGGGGCAATCGCGAACGAAATAAGCGTAGGCGGCACGTCAAGGTCCTCATAGCTCCCGGACATAGAATCCTTACCGCCGATAGCGGCAATCCCGAGTTCAATTTGAGCCGAGAGCGCGCCCAGCAGTGCCGCGAAGGGTTTACCCCAACGCTCTGGCTCATCGCGCAAACGCTCAAAATACTCCTGAAACGTCAAATACGCGCTATGATAATCGCAACCCGCCGCGACAAGCTTCGCAACGCTCAGAATAACCGCGTTATAAGCCGCGCTAAACGGATTAGCCTCCGAATCATAGGGGTCAAAGGCAAAACTCATAACCGAGCAGGTTTCAGCCCCGCGAGCGGGGAGCAACGCAGCCATAACCTGCGCGGGAGTACGCTGGAACCTGCCGCCGTAGGGAACCAGTACGCTACCCGCGCCGATAGAGCTGTCAAAGCGTTCATTCAGCCGCTGCTGTGAGCAGAACCACAGTTTTTCAACAAGCGTGTCAAGCGGCTCGTTAGAAATATACGGCGCGAGCGTAGGAAACTCCTCAACGTAAGCGTCGGCGTATTTACGCGCCCCGTTTGAATTAAGAAACTCACGCGCTAAGTCTGCAACAACCTTGCCGTTATGCCTTAGAACCATTCGCGGCTCCGCCGTAACCTCCGCAACCTGTACGCACTCTAAGTTTTCAGCGTTCGCGAGTTCTATAAAGCGGGGCGCGTCCTCCGGGGAAACAACAACCGCCATACGCTCCTGCGATTCGCTGATTGCAAGCTCTGTAGCGTCAAGCCCCGCGTATTTTTTCAGCACCGCCGAGAGGTTAACCGCTACGCCGTCCGCGAGTTCGCCAATCGCGACCGCCACGCCGCCCGCGCCAAAATCATTGCAACGCTTGATACGCCTTGCCGCCTCCGGGTTTCTAAAGAGCCGCTGTAGTTTGCGCTCCTCGGGGGCGTTGCCCTTTTGAACCTCCGCGCCGTTTAGTTCGGTCGTGCTTGCGTTATGCGATTTACTGCTACCCGTCGCGCCGCCTATTCCGTCGCGCCCCGTGCGTCCCCCCAGGAGCAATATAACATCGCCGGGCGCGGGAGTTTCGCGGCGCACGTTTTTATAAGGCACAGCCCCGACAACCGCGCCGACTTCGAGACGTTTAGCCTCGTAGCCGGGGTGATATATTTCCTCTACCAGACCCGTTGCAAGCCCGATTTGATTACCGTAGCTAGAATAGCCGTGAGCGGCCGTAGTCGTGAGCTTTTTTTGCGGAAGTTTCCCGGGGCGCGTATTAGCGACAGAAATGCGCGGGTCGGCGCAGCCCGTAACCCGCATAGCCTGATACACATAGGCGCGTCCCGAGAGCGGGTCGCGTATTGCGCCGCCTATGCAGGTAGCCGCGCCGCCAAAGGGCTCAATCTCCGTAGGGTGATTATGCGTTTCGTTCTTGAAAAGCAATAACCAGTCCTCGTCTTTACCGTCAATTTTAGCGTCAATACGGATTGAACAGGCGTTTACCTCGTCGCTGATATCAAGATTTTTCAAACCGCCGCGCTTACGCAAAACTTTCGCGCCTATGGTCGCAATATCCATTAAGGTTATCGGCTTATCCGTCCCGAGTTCCTTACGAAGTTCTAAATAGCTGTCATAGGCTTTCTGAACCTCCGGGTCGTCAATCGTAACATTCAGAAACTCCGTCAAAAACGTCGTATGGCGGCAGTGGTCGCTCCAGTACGTGTCGATAACGCGAAGCTCTGCTACGGTCGGCAGACGGTTTTCGCTTTTGAAATATTCGCGCATAGTAAGCAGGTCGGCTTCGTCCATAGCGAGCCTGTATTCTACGATAATGTCAACGGGTTCAGCTGTAAAAAAGTTCTCAATCCGCGCCACTTCCGGCGGCTCGCTAAAACCCGCTATTAGCGTAGCGGGAAGCGCGGGCGAAGCTTCGCGGCTGTCAACAGGGTTAATCAGGTACGCTTTAACGCGGTTAACATCAGCTTCGCTTAAATCGCCATAAAACAGATAAACTTTAGCGTAGGCGGTAGCGGGACGCTCGCCGCCTGACAGTATTTGCAGACACTGCGCCAGACTGTCGGCGCGCTGGTCATACTGCCCGGGAAGCGCTTCCACGGCGAGTTTTAAGGCCGCCGATGAAGTTAAGGCAATGGGAAGCTCCGCTTCGTAAAACTCGTCAAGCGGAGGTTCCGATAAAACGCCGTTTTTAGCGGCGTCAAGCGCGGCGGCTGAAACGCTCTCAATATCATAGCGGTGAGCGATACGGCAAGCCGTCAAGCCCGCAATCCCAAGATTTTCGCGCAGGTCGCTAAGAACATTCCGCGCCTCAACGTCCTCGCGTTTCAGCGTGTAGGAACGATATACCATTTGTTAACCTCCGTTGTTAAGATTGTGTATTCAAAAGTAAAGTGGTGTATTCAAGAGGGTGTATTCAAGGGTGTATTCAAGGGTGTATTCAAAAAGGTGCAGTCAAAAGGCAGAGAGCCAAGAACCCGTCATTGCGAGCCGCGGAAAGCCCGAGATACGTACCAATGAGACCGGCGCGGCAATCCAGTGCCGGGAGCGTAACATACGGTATCTGCGGACTGCGGCACTGGATTGCTTCGCGCCTATACCCGCGTGTCTGTTGGGCTTCCCGGCGCTCGCAATGACGGACTTTGTAGCGTTTCAAAAACAACTTTATATACAGCTACCAATACAGTTCCCATTAAAACTGCTCGTCACATAAAACCGCTTGTCACAAAATTTTCCCGTCATATAAATCCTTACCGCCTATCAGCATTATATCGCCCATACGCAGACCACTTGTGTCGCCGGGGTCTATTTTTACCACGTAGCCGTTGTCCTCCTCCGTCAGAATATCAATATATTTCCGCAGGGCAAAGGGACCGGATACTATATAGACGCAGGGCTTCGAGTTCTCCACCTTAACCGCGCCGCGCGGCACAAACAGGCCGCTGTATTCTTTCGTTATCGCTTTAGCGTCAGAGAAGCGCAGGCCGAGGAAATCAGCCAGCGCGGTCTTACAGCTAAAAACAATCACCGCATTACCCTTTTCGCTGTAGTTAACCGTTTCGATTTTCAGGTCAACCGGGTTTTTAGTACCGTCAAACAGCACGGGGACGACACGCCCCCTGTCGCCGGGTGTTATACCGTCAAGCGCCTTCGCGTTAGCGTTATCGGTTTCAGCGGCGTAGTACCAGGTCGTACCGTACACCATCGCTCCGGCAACGTCAAAGCCTACTGCGGGGTTTAGCGAACGCAAGCGCGCGAGTTCGTCGGTCGTAATATTCAGCGGACTGCCTTTATAGGTTACAAAGCCGTCAGGCTTATCGTAAAACACACCCGGCTGCTTCGCCGCCACGGTTCCCGATGAGCTGTAGGCTATGCCGGCGCGTTCGGTTTTTAATTGCGCGGCAATGGCGGCTATATTATCGCCGTTTTTTAATAAATAATCTATCTGAACCGCAAGTGTTCCCGCCGAAACGGGGTCGCTGCTCGGCGGCAGTTCGCGAAGCTCCGTTGTAAGCGTTTTCAGCTTTGCCGCGAGCTTGTCGCCGCCGCTTACTTCATTTAAGAGCCGGAGGTTTTCGTCAATCTCGCGAACGCGCACGGAACCCTGCCACAACGCCTCCGAACTATAGAGAACCGCTATAGCCTGTCCTTTTGAAAGGTGCTTGCCGGGAACCGCCGTAACGTCTACGTAAATCCCGCCCGGATACTCTACGTATTCCTCGTCGCGCAGTATTATCCCCCCGGAGAGCGGCGCGGATATCTTGGCCGTGTAATTCTCCGCGACAACGGTTCCGGGACCCTCCTCGAGCATACCAAACAGCGGTATCCCAAAATACAGGAGAACCGCAAACGCTATGATAACGCTCAAAAATTTTACAGGGCCGCTGCTCATTTGTCCTCACTCCCGCGCAGATTACGCGCCGTAAAGCCCGGTACAGTCTTAGCCGGGACAATCGTCGAGATTGCCGTTTTATACACAAGCTGACACTCCTTAGCGTTCTCGACAATTATTGTGGTATCGTCAAACGCGCTGACTTCGCCGCGAAGCTGATAGCCGTTGACAAGAAACACAACGACGGAAATTTTGTCAGATACTATTTTAGACAGATACGCGCTTTCCATAAACTCTCTCCATAAATTGTTGAACATCGGGTTTTTCGACCCACTCAATAAGCTCCGCACTACCCGCAAGCGGGGAATGACGCAGCCAGGTAAGCTGACGCTTCGCGTAGTTTCGGCTCTTGCGCCTGACTATCTCAATGGCTTCATTAAAACTCGACAGCCCCTCAAAATAGTCAAACAGTTCTTTATAGCCGATAGCCGCCGTCCGCACTCCGCGCCCGTATAATTCGCGGGCTTCGTCTAACAATCCTAATTCTACCATAGAACTAACCCTTTTGTCAATCGCGTTATACAAAATTTCGCGTTTAGCGTAGTTCAGAATAAACACATCAGCGCTATAAACATTAGGACGCAGTTTGTCGGCGTTATTAAAATCCGATATCGTGCGGCCGTTGACGCGGAAAACTTCTAAAGCCCGAACAATGCGCCGCCTGTCTGATAGCTTGTCCGCGCTAATGGGGTCTACAGCTTGAAGCTCGCTTATAAGCCGCTCGGTAGAATACGCTTCAAGCTCCGCGCGAATTTTTTCACTACCCTCGGCAAACTCACGGTTTTTCAGGAGGGATTCGATATAGAACAGCGTACCGCCGACTATAACAGGGCGTTTACCACGGCTTAAAATATCCTCAATAGCGGCAGACGCGGCTTTCACGTACTCCGCGACAGTGTACTCCGCACCCGCCTCCGCAACGTCAAGCAGATGGTGCGGAACCCCGCGCCTCTCCCCTGCCCCGGGCTTTGCCGTGCCGATATCCATTCCGCGATAGACCGCCATAGCGTCCGCGTTGACTATTTCGCCGCCGTATTCTAAAGCAAAGGCTACAGCAACGGCGGTTTTCCCCGTTGCTGTAGGTCCTGTTATTACCGTTACGTCCGGCTTCATTTATGACACTACGAAGTTGCCGAAGCTTACCCCGACAAAGCTCTTGGTCTCGAACTCCTCATTGAGCGCGGCGGTTATTTCGTCACGCAGTGACTGCTGTTTATTCACGTCGTCGGCGGTTATTTCCTCGGCCGTGGTGTTCCGAAGCACAAAGGTAATCGTATCGCGAATACGCAGGAGGTTCGTCGCCGCCACGCCGCCGCCCTCGGATTCCGCGCTTGCTCCGTGACCGCCTGCCGCCTCGGCCTCGCCTGTTGAGCCGTTTAATGTATCAAGAAATTTCTGGCTTTTCAGCTTCAGCGTTATATCAGTCTGAATGATATGCGTAGCCTTATTCTCGCTCGGAGCGAGGTTAGTCGTGAATACTCCCGCCGCGTAGTCGAAGGTTACGACGATTTCCTCCTCGTCGTCCTCCTCCGGCGGAGCCGCCTCCTCCTCTTTCTTTCCGCAGCTTGCAAGCAGCGCGAAGCATAAAAGTATAAGTATCAGGGAAATCCACTTTTTCATAGTTAACTCCTTCATTCGGCGGTGAAACGGCCGTAGTACCTGCGCCTTGCCACAATAACGGCCTCGATAATATCCTCGGGACTTTCAAGCACGACAAAGCGCCGCCCGCTCTCCGTAGAGATAACGCTCTCAACGCCTTCGTCAATGTATTCGATTTTGTCAGAGTTCAAAAAGAACGTCTCGCCGTTAACCCGTGTAAGTTTTATCATACCGCTACATTATATACCATACTGCCGCTTTTGTCAAGTTTTAGTTTACAATTAACAGTTATCAAATATCAAATATCAGAGACGGGGGTTTGGACGTGGGTTGCGTCCTGCGGGGGAAACCACCCTGCCGCCTGCGGGCGGCACCCCTCCACAGAGGGGAATGGGCTTAGACGTTGGTTGCGCGGGGGGGGCGTAGGGGCGGGTTTCAAACCCGCCCTCCCCCGTAAATTCCCCTCTTGGGAGGGGTGCCGCCGTAGGCGGCGGGGTGGTTCCCCGCGCCCTGCGCGGCGCAACCCCGTCCGCCCTCCCCGCGCCGTGCGCGGACGTAACCCCGTCCACCGTCCCGGCGCACTGCGCCGGGACAGGGCTGGGCTTCGCCCAGCCCGTCTTTGCGAAGCCGCCACCGCACTTGCGATACGTACCATTGATATGCGGCGAAGCAATCCAGGGTTGACGTACAACCCTGCGATACGTGGGGACGTAGGACGTATGTTGTCCCCCCGGCACTGGATTGCTTCGCACCTGTAACGTCCTACGTATCGCAAGCCTTGCGGTGCTTCGCAATGACGGGCAGGGCGTGCGCCCTTGCCCCCGCACCACGCGGACACACTGTTATAATTATTCCCCGTTATTCCGTTTGACACATTCCGCGGACAGCTTGTGCTATACTAGCGCGTATGAGAGTTATTTACATAGACCAGCTGTTCGTATTGAACGGCGTTGTCAACTACCTCCTGCTTTTGGCAACCGGAAAACTCTGCGGGTTTGCCTCAAAGCGTTTGCGCGTCGCGGCCGCCGCGTTTGCCGGAGCGGCGTATGCAGTATGTACCGTGTTGCCGGGCGTACCGCCGCCGGTATCGGCCTTGCCGGTGCGTCTGGCAATCGGCGTACTCTTGTCGCTGATAGCCTTCGGGGAGAAGCGCGCTTTTTTCAAAGCGGTACTCGTTATGTTCGCCGTGGGAGCCGCCTTTGCCGGAGCGACGCTGCTTGTCAGTAACGCAAGTTTTAAGACCCTGCTTCTTACGGTCGCCGTCGCCTACGCGGTGCTGACGCTGACGCTCAAATTCGCCGCCACAAAGCAAAGCGCGGCGCTCCGGCAAACTGTAAAACTCGAAATCGCCCTGAACGGAAAAACAACGCGCTTCCCCGTACTGCGAGATACAGGCAACGCGCTGCGCGACCCTTTTTCAGGCGAAATTGTCCCAATCGTGAACTACTCCGAACTGCGCGACATATTAAAAATGCGGCGGGAAAACGCCGCCGACGCGGTTATAACACTATCAAAAACCAACCCCGAACTACGCACAGCGCTCCTGCCCTACAAAACCCTCTCCGGCGGCGGACTGCTACTGGCGTTCTACGCCGACAACGTAACAGCCGACGGCAAACCCCTACAAACCCGGCTCGTAGCCGTATCGCCAAGCGAAATCAACGCATACGGCGGCATTTTGTAATTGACAATATACCTATTCGCGTATGTAGGGGTCGATGCCCACATCGACCCGCGGGTTTGTCACATTAAAATGTTATCCTCAAAACCATCGGGTCGATGTGGGCATCGACCCCTACAATTAGAACCCAACCACCCCCACAACCACCAAACCAACCCACCAACAAGGAGGAACACACAATGCTTATCCGTTCACTGCTGAACCTGCTTCTTGAAAAACTTGGGATTGCGCTGCCCGAGGAAATTTTCTTTGTCGGAAGCGGCGAAACCCTGCCCACACCGCTCACGCGCGAGGAGGAACTCGAAACGCTCTCGCGCCTCTCCGGCGGCGACGAAAAAGCCAGGCAAACGCTGATTGAGCGCAACTTGCGCCTCGTTGTTTACCTGGCACGGCGTTTTGACAATACAGGCATACCGGCCGACGACCTCGTGTCTATCGGCACTATCGGTCTGATTAAGGCCGTCAACACCTTCAACCCCGACAAGAACATCAAGCTCGCAACCTACGCTTCGCGCTGTATTGAGAACGAAATACTTATGTTCCTGCGTAAAACCACGAACTACCGCCGCGACATCTCGCTTGACGAGCCGCTCAATACCGACTGGGACGGCAACGAACTGCTACTCTCGGAAGTCCTCGGCACGGAGGACGACAGCGTTTCGCGCCCCCTGGAGGACGACGCGGAAAAACAAGTCCTATACCGCGCTATGGGAAGCCTCGACGAGCGCGAGCGCGACATAATCTCCCTGCGCTTCGGCCTCGGTCACCCGCGCGAGTTCACCCAAAAAGAAGTAGCCGACTCAATGGGCATATCGCAAAGCTACATCTCCAGACTCGAAAAACGCATAATCTCAAGACTACGCCGCGAGATTACCAAAATTATGGCAATTTAGTTCAGATAACAGTTATCAAATATCAAATATCAGATGTCGCCTGCGGGCGGGACGGGGCAATTAGTTTTGTAACCTTTCGCGTCCGCTGCGGCGGGGAAACCACTCCTTGCCGCTTCCGCGTAGGGCTTCGGAATGTTTCGCGTCCGCTGCGGCGGGGAAACCACCCCGCCGTTGCGACGGCACCCCTCCACAGAGGGGATAAGGACGAAGGTTTGGACGAGGGTTACGAGGACGCACCCCACAGGACGTAACACCACGTCCATTCCCAATCCCCTCTGTGGAGGGGTGGCGCCGCAGCGCCGGGGTGGTTTCCCCCGCAGGACGTAACCCCGTCCTAACCTTTCGTCTCTGATATTTGATATTTGCACTCTGTTAACTGTCAGCGGTATTCTTTCATTTGCAGTTGCAATTTGTCGCTTATCAGGGCTATGAACTCGCTGTTTGTCGGTTTGCCCTTGATGTTTGATACTGTGTAGCCGAAGTATTTTTGCAGAATGTCGATGTCGCCTCTGTCCCAGGCTACTTCAATCGCGTGGCGAATGGCGCGCTCCACGCGGCTCGAAGTTGTGTTGTATTTGTGGGCAACCTGCGGGTAGAGGAGCTTTGTCACGGCGTTGATTAGCTCGCCCTCGTTGATAACGCGGATAATCGCATCGCGGAGGTACTGGTAGCCCTTGATGTGAGCCGGAACGCCGATTTCGTGAATGATATCCGTGACCATCTGCTCGACGCGTTGGGTTGTCCGCGCCGCCTGACGGTCGAACGCCGTTATCGAACTCGGCAGGTTTTCGCGCCCCGCCTGACGTATTTTAGTAACGAGGTTACTAACGTCGCAGGGTTTTGTGATGAAGTACCGCGCACCGGCTTCGTTGGCCTCGCGGATAATGTGGTCGTTGACAAACGCCGACATAAGGATAGCCGCCGGGGGTGCGGCCTCCATACTCTCCATTGCGCGCAGTATTGCCAGCCCGTCCGATTTAGGTAGGATAAGCTCGGTAATAAGTACGTCGGGTGTTAACTTCAAAAGAAGCTCTGTCGCTGTGTCGCCGTCCCCGGCAATACCGACAATCTCCATATCTTCTTCTTCGTTAATGCTTTCCGCAAGCAGAGTGCGAAAATCTTCGTTTTGGTCAGCGATAAGAATGCGAATTGTGCGCCCCATAATGATTTCCTCCGTAAAAACATTTCAAATCAACGTCATTCAACGTTGTTGTACTTATTGTGCCATAATTCAGTAACTCTCGCAAGGGGCAAGTTTTGTAATGTTAAGTAAAAATTACCAAAACACCGTCGAGAGCCGCTGTCGAAATAAAACGCTTGACATAATGAGCTTGCAAGGGGTGACATAATAACGATTATTGAATAAAAAAATTTTGCTTGCGGGGGATATTGGAAGTTTTTTAATTGTACGGCGTAACAAACCATAATAACTACTTGATATTTTTTCGTTCGCTGCAGCGGGGGTACTCCTCCCAAGAGGGGACGCGGATTACGCCGCGCGGCGGGGAAACCACCCCGCCCCTGCGGGGGCACCCCTCCACAGAGGGGATAGGGGAATGGACGAGAGATGCGGAGTACGGGAGAACGTGGTGTGCGGTGGGGAACAACGATTTCGTAACCCCCGTCCAAACCCCCGTCCTTATCCCCTCTGTGGAGGGGTGCCGCCCGCAGGCGGCGGGGTGGTTTCCCGCGCCGCGCGCGGAAATCTGATATTTGATATTTGATAACTGTTATCTCAATCGTATATGCGTTTCGCGTAGTTGCAACTCTGTAACCTCGCTCGGCGCACCTAGCAGCGGGTCGCGGCCGTCGCCGTTTAGTGGGAACGCCACTACCTCGCGGATATTTTCCGAGTTTGAGATTAGCATTAGTAGCCGCTCTATTCCATAGGCCATACCGGCGTGGGGAGGCGCACCATATTGGAACGCCGTATACAGCGCGGCGAATTTGTCTTTGATATCGTCCTCGTTGTAGCCCGCGAACTCAAACGCGCGTTTCATAACTTCGGGGTCGTGGTTGCGAACCGCTCCCGAGCTTATCTCGTAGCCGTTGCAAACCGTGTCGTACTGGAACGCCAGCACGTCCGGCGTTATGTTCCCTTGCGGCATTGAGAAAGGATTGTGCATAAAGTCCGGTTTCCCTGTTTCGTCGTTTATCTCGTACATCGGGAAATCAACTATGAAGCAAAGCTCAAAGCGCCCCTCGTCAATAAGCCCCAAAGTTTCACCAAGTTTTACACGAATTTGCCCGGCATATTTATTAGCGAGAGTGACGGTATCCGATATAAAAAACACTGTATCGCCGTCTGATATGTTGTACGTTTCAGTGAGCCAGGTTTGCTTTTCCGCTGAAAGAAATTTTTCAATAGGTCCTTTGTACGCTCCGTCAGTGCGCGTCAAATAGCCCAGACCTTTCATACCGATAGAGAGCGCAAAGGCGAGCATTTTTTCAAAAAACGACTTAGGCTGACCTTTAGTGTTCGCGACAATCCCGCGCACTGGTTTGCCCTTGAACGCCGCGAAACCCGCGTCAGCGAAAAATTCGCTGAGGTCGATAATTTCAAGCGGATTACGTAAGTCCGGCTTGTCGGTGCCGTATTTTAACAGAGCCTCCGCATAGGGAATACGGCGGAACGGCGCGGTACTGACGGGCGCTTCGGTGAATTTTTTGAACGTGTTAATAATGACTTCCTGCGCTACGTTGAATACGTCCTCCTGCTCGGCGAAGGACATTTCAAAATCCAGTTGATAGAACTCGCCCGGCAGTCTGTCCTGCCGCGCGTCCTCGTCACGGAAGCAAGGCGCAATCTGAAAATACTTGTCAAAACCCGACACCATAAGCAGCTGCTTGAACTGCTGCGGAGCCTGCGGCAGGGCGTAAAATTTCCCCGCGTGCCGCCTGCTCGGAACAAGATAATCCCGCGCGCCCTCCGGCGAGGAGGCTGTTAAAATGGGCGTCTGAATTTCTAAAAAGCCAAGACGTTCCATTTCAGAGCGCAAAAAGCCGATAACTTTAGAACGGAAAATAAGCTTCTCGTGCATAACGGGATTACGCAAATCAAGAAAACGGTATTTCAAGCGCGTGTCCTCTTTAACCTCGCGCGAGTTTTCAATCTCAAAGGGGAGCATATTTTTAGCGGCTCCCAAAACCGTCAGCGTTTCAGCGTGAACCTCGACATTGCCCGTTTCGAGCTTGTCGTTAACGGTATCCGCGTCGCGCTGTTTTACCGTACCCGTTATTGATACGGTACACTCTTTGTTAACCCCCGCTAACAAGGCGTTATCGTGAAGAACAATCTGCGTAACGCCGTAATGGTCGCGCAAATCCACAAACATAACCCCGCCGTGGTCACGGATAGTCGCGACCCAACCGGCGAGAGTGACGGTTTGACCGATATGTTCCTGCCGCAACTCGCGGCAAGTATGAGTACGAAGCATAAAAGCAAATCCTTTCGCGATACGAATTATTATAAGTATAACACATTATGTATACAAATGTCAAGCAATTATGGAAACAATTTTCCGGAAAATGGCAAAATTTTACATCTTGCGCGAAACGGCACATATGCCGCGCCCTGCCCGTCATTGCGAAGCACCTCCCCGTATCAGCGAAGCGCCCTCCCCCGTCATTGCGAAGCACCGGTAAGCTTGCGATACGCAGAGTGTTACAGGTGCGAAGCAATCCAGTAGTACAAGCCGCAGATACGTATGTTACGCCCCCGGCACTGGATTGCTTCGCCGCTATACTTCCTACGTATCGCAAGCGTTCCGCGGCTTCGCAATGACGGACTCTTGACTCTTTACGTTTTGAATATACGTTCTACATTGAACACACGTTGAATACACGCCCTTACATTTTCCTACTAACCGCGCGTTTTGCCGCTGTCGCTATATGCTCCGCTGTCAGCTCGTATTCGCTTCGCAGGTAGCTTTCCGTGCCTACCTGGCCGAAGCGGTCGTTTACTCCCACGAACTCTATCGGCACCGGGCGGCTTTGCGCGGAGGCTTCAGCGACCGCGCTTCCGAGACCGCCGTAGATGTTATGGTTTTCGCAGGTTACAAAGGCTCCCGTGCGCTCCGCGCTTTCCCTGATTAAATCCGCGTCAATCGGTTTCCAGGTAAAGAGGTCGACAACCCGCGCTGAAACGCCCTCGCCTGCTAGCGCGTCGGCGGCTATTAAGGCTTCGGCAACCATTATGCCGGAGGCGAAGAGCGTTACGTCTGTTCCCTCCTGTAAAATCTTACCCTTGCCAATTGTAAATTTTTCGCCGTTTTTATAAATCGCGGCGGCGTTTTTGCGTGCCATACGAATGTAGTAGATACCGTAAAGGTTATCCTCCGCGAGCTGCCGCGTCAGTTCGCTCACGGCAACCGGGTCGCAGGGTTCGAGCAGCGTTATTCCCGGTACTGCGCGAAGTATCGCCATATCTTCAAAGGGCATATGCGTACCGCCGTTATAGGCGGCGGTAATACCGGGGTCGGAACCGAGAACTCTTATATTGAGCTTGGCATACGCTCCCGATACAAAAAGCTGGTCACAAGCCCTGCGCGTAACAAAGGGTGCGAAGCTGTGGGCAAAGGGTATTTTGCCCGTAAGCGACAGCCCCGCCGCAACTCCGAGCATATTAGCTTCGGCTATCCCGCATTGTATCGCCCGCTCCGGGAATTTTTTGAAAAACGGCTTCATACCGGAGGAACCGATTAAATCAGCGTCGAGAACTATAACGCGCCCGTCGCGTTCAGCCGCCGCCGTGAGCGTTTCGCAGTAAGCGTCGCGCATTAGCTTCGGGCTTTGCTCTATCGTCATACCGTATATACCTCCGATTGCAGTTTCGCTATAGTCGTTTCGAGCTGTTCGAGTGTAAAGGTCATATGGTGGTCGCCTGTGGCCTCCGCGAAGTCGCAACCTTTTCCTTTGACGGTGTTCAGGATTACCGCCAGAGGTTTTCCAAGTTTAACAGCCTGCTCCTGCCCCCGCGTTATGGCGTTTTGTATAGTTTTCACATTATGACCGTCAATATTAAACGTAACAAACCCAAACGCCTCTAATTTCGCGCGTAAATCGCCGAGCGACATAACGTCGTCGGTGTAACCGTCAAGCTGGCGTTTGTTATAGTCTACAAAGAGCGTCAGATTATCAAGTTTATAATGCGCGGCAAAGAGCATAGCCTCCCAGTTCTGCCCCTCGTCAAGCTCTCCGTCGCCGACTATGCAGTAGGTTTTAGTGGCAAGCCCGGATATTCTGTCGCCTAAGGCAATCCCGCAGGCGGCAGAAAAGCCCTGCCCGAGCGAACCTGCCGTCATATCAACGCCGGGTGTTTTGGTTCTGTCAACGTGGCTAGGTAAGCGCCCGCCGCCCTGGTTTAGCTCCGTGAGCATTTCGCGCGAGAAGTAACCTTTGAGGCACAGGGTAGCGTACAAAGCGGGACCCGCGTGACCTTTAGAAAGCACAAGCTTATCGCGGGTGGCAAGCAAGGGGTTAGCCGCGTCAACGTTCATAACGGAGCCATACAGCACCGCGAGAACATCGCAAATACTCATAGCCCCCCCGATATGCCCGAATAGCGGCGTCTTGAAAGCTTCAAGCGTAGTAACGCGTATATCACGCGCAAAATTTTGCAATTGTAAAGTATCCAAAAGACGTATTTCTCCTTAAGTGTATTTACCCCGGTAACCCGGTAACGCAACCAAAACCCGCGCCGAGCGCGTATCTGATATTTGATATCTGATAACTGTTATTTGAACCTACCAAGGCGCGTGGACGAATATATCCACCGGGAACAGGTTTTTCATACTAAGTTCCGGGCAGAGTTCGCGTTTAGCGACGACCATAACAAGCGGGATTTCAAGCCTCATAGCTGTTTCGCGGGCGTAACGCATACCCGCGACAATGCTCTCGCGCTTAGTTTCCTCGCAGAGGTGCGAGTTCGCGATAACCCCGGTGGCTTTGAGGCGCGAAGCTGCCTCAATCTCCGGCAGAAGCGCGGAGGCGAGCCGCGCGGTGGCGGTTTCGGGACGGTATTTATTGACGACGTAGAGCATTTCGTAGCCCTTAGCACTAAGCCTGTCAGCGTAGCGGCCGAGAACCCGCGCACCCTCCGGGTCGCCTCCCGCGTCGATAATCGTGAAGTCGTCGGGGTTAGGCTCCGCGTCAAAGATACGCAAAATCTCGGGACTAAGCCCCGGCGCGTCAAGCGTACTGCCGTTTAAGCGGCTTGAAATAAGGCGTATACCATATAGGCTAAGTATACGCTCGTAATCCGAAGTACGGAAGTAGGGGTTAACGATGTCAAGGTCGACGACGGTGACATTTTTCCCTGCTTTTGAACGGTCTATAGCGATATTCAGCGCGAGATTAGTCTTACCCGCGCCGTAATGCCCGCAGATAATAATAAGCGGAGAGCGCAGAATTTCCGGCATAGGCGTTTCCTTTCAGGCAATAAA
This sequence comes from Oscillospiraceae bacterium, assembly GCA_031261635.1. GTDB lineage: Bacteria > Bacillota > Clostridia > Oscillospirales > Oscillospiraceae > JAISJH01. The sequence goes on along the minus strand of JAISJH010000048.1, from coordinate 9,538 downwards.
TAGCAACGCTATCTATAATAACACAAATCCCGCCAAATTGCAACAGTAAAGTTTATGAAAATTTTGTTGGGGAGGGCGGGTTTGAAACCCGCCCCTACGGAGTGTTCGCTCCCGCCAGTCGACGGCTATTGACAACACCCCCGGATTTGTGATATACTGTCCGAGTTGTACTTATAAATCATACGTCTGGAGATACACTATGATTGCCGATATAAACTATTTTGCCGACCTCTGGCGCAACCGCCGCGCACCCAGCGTCGGTCACAGTCCGGAGCTTTGGAACGAGCGCGCCGCGGAGTGGATAGCAGACCTCGAAACTAACGGCGACGACGCTAAGGGTATCGCGAGAGTTCGCGCAATATCAGGTTTTCTGCGCTCAAAGGGTCTGCTGAACGCGGAGCAGAGCGTAATCGACATAGGCTGCGGCCCCGGGACGTTTACGCTCGATTTCGCCAAAACCTGCAAGGAGGCCACGGGGCTTGACTACAGCAAAACCTTTACGGATTACGGAGCCGCTAAAGCCGGAAAACTCGGTTTAGGCAACGCGAAGTTTGTCACGGCCGATTTCGATACACTCGACGTTTCAGCCGCCGAGGGCGCGTTCGATTTAGTGTTCGCCTCGATTACTCCCGCCGCCTCTACCTGGGAAAAGATGCAAAAGGTTATGTCGCTCTCGCGTGGCTATGTCTGCAACGTAGCCTGCGCGGCTTCCTCGGAGGATTTGCCGCGCTATAACGGTACGGGCTTTTACTCGCTCTGGAATCTGCTCTGGCTCGCGGGCTATCTGCCTGAAACGTTTTACTATACTGAATACAAGGGCGAAAAGTCGTATACATACGGGGTAATATTGTGGTCGGTACGGAAAAAGCAAAAAAGTACACTCTTATAGTCATTGCGCTCGCTATACTCGTAGCCGCCGGGATAGTGCTGTCAATAGCCCTCGGGCGGTACCCGATTTCGATAAGCGATATAATAGCGATAGTAAGCGGCGGCGGGACTGCTACGCAGAGGGCGTTATTTTTCAACGTCCGGCTGCCGCGTATCCTGCTCGCGTGTATGGTTGGTTGCTCGATATCGGCCGCGGGCGCGTCGTACCAGGGCGTTTTTCAAAACCCTATGGCGGCGCCTGATATTTTGGGAGCGTCGTCGGGAGCCGCCGCGGGAGCGTCCGTGGCAATGCTGCTGCAATTTTCCGGGCGCGGTATAATGGTTTCAGCGTTTGCGGCAAGCCTCGCTACAATCGCGCTCGTTATGGCGGTCAGCAAGGCCGCGCGGGGCAATAAGCTCCTCGGTATAATCCTCGCGGGGATAATGCTCTCGAGCCTCGCTAACGCCGTTTCGTCTTTTGTAAAGCTCGTTGCAGACCCTTATGACACCTTGCCGAAGATAACCTTTTGGCTCCTCGGCAGTCTTAGCAAGGTAAAACTCTCCGACGTGCCGCTTGCCGCCGTGCCTATGGTAATCGGTTTAGTGCCGCTCCTGCTACTGCGCTGGAGGATAAACCTGTTAACCTTATCAGACAGCGAGGCGCGGACAATGGGCGTAAACGCCCCCAGAACGCGCGTAATAGTGATAATCTGCGCGACGCTGATAACCGCCGCGAGCGTCGCCGTAAGCGGTTTGATAGGCTGGGTGGGCTTAGTAATCCCGCACCTTACGCGGCGGCTCGTGGGGAATAATTTCAAGCACCTACTGCCGGCGACCTGCCTCCTGGGTGCGCTGTTTCTAATGCTTGTGGACGATATATCGCGCAATCTCTTAATAACAGAAATACCGCTCGGGATTTTAACGTCTGTAGTAGGCGCGCCGTTCTTCCTGTGGCTGATAACACGTAAACGCGAGGAGTATTAGAACGCGAATTTACGTTGCGGCTCTGTAGGGGACGATGCCCACATCGTCCCGCCGGATTTTGCCATTCTACGTATTATTTGCGTTTGTGCAATTCTTGGGGCGATGTGGGCATCGCCCCCTACAGGAGCGTGCGCCGCACATTTACCACCCCAAAATACAAGGAGCGTCTTGAATGATAACAGTCAACAAGCTCTCATTTTCATACGGCAAGGCGCGGGTGCTTCGCGACGTTAGCTTTACGGCGGAGCGCGGGGAACTGCTTGCCGTTCTCGGGCCTAACGGCGTTGGCAAAAGCACGCTGTTTCGCTGTATCCTCGGCTTATCAAAGCCGCAGGCGGGGGAGGTTTTCCTTGACGGCGAGCGCGTCTGCGATATTCGCCCGTCAGATTTGGCGCGTAAACTCGCCTACGTACCGCAGTCACACGCTCCGACGTTTAACTACAGCGTATTCGATATGGCACTAATGGGAACTACGGCGCAGGTCGGAGGCTTATCAAGCCCCGGCGCGGAACAAATAAAGCTCGTGAGCGCGGCTCTCGAGCGTGTCGGTATACTGCAACTGAAAAATCGGGGCTACCTCGAAATAAGCGGCGGCGAACGTCAGCTGACGCTTATAGCGCGAGCCTTAGCGCAACAGGCCGATATACTCGTACTCGACGAGCCAACCTCAAACCTCGATTACGGCAACCAGCTCCGCGTACTGGCACAGGCAAAGGAACTCGCGGGCGCGGGCTACACGGTAATCCAAAGCACCCATAACCCCGACCAGGCTATGCTGTTCGCCGACAGGGTGCTTGCGCTAAAAGGCGGCGCGGTACGCGCCTTGGGTAAAAGTGATATTTTAACTGATGAACTGATAGGCGAACTCTACGACATAGACCTAAAGCAGTTAAAACGCTACAGGCACACATAAGGGCGGTATGAAAAACCCGAGCTTTGCTAGCTTATTACAACGCTAATCGTATCAGCCACAACTTCCCAGGCGGGAGTTAAAGTGCTGTCGGCGTAATTAAAACCTCCGCGCAGTTCGCGCAGTTCGCGTACAAGCGCGCCGCCGGCTTCAATGTTCCGCAGAAAGGTCATCAGCGCGGTTTGAGAATTAGGATACAGCGCCGCCGAACCCGGTGAACTGTAGCCCAGCGGATAGCTCCCCGTTATACGGACGCCCTCACGAACCCCGAAGTCAAATATTATCCCCAGGTTAAATATCGGCAAATCGTTCAGGCGGACGGCGAAACTAAGCGTCCGCCCGTCAGTCTCCGCGTACTTCGCGTTCAGTCCGTTAACGTCCGATACAAAGCCCATATCGTCAAGCAGTTCCTCGGCGCAGTCAAGCAACGAGCGCTGACCGCCGGAGTTATAGTGCGGCAAACTAATCTCAAACGCGCCGTCTGAGCGGGTTTCAACCGTTCCGACACTGTTTTCGCTTCGCAGTATGCCGCCGCCTACGTCCACCGCTTCCGACGCGCCTATAAGCCGCGCCGCGAGCGCGGTTTCAGCGTCGCGGTTGCGCGTAAAAACCGTTCCCCTCGGCAGTAGTTCCGGCAACAACGCGGTTCGCGTTGAAACGCCGTTTTGGTTAAAAACTTCTTCAACGCCGCTGTTCAGCCTGTCAAAAAGCTCGGCGCGAAGCCTATTATCCGCGCGTATAAACAAACCGAACGCACAGCTTAAAAAAATCAGCAGACAAATATAAACGGTTCTCAAACCCGTAGGGTCAACCCCGGTATGCGGCAGGTAGCGCGTCTTACTTTCCATATTTTTCAAAGAACAACGCGGGGTTCATAATAAGGTCAGCCTCCGCGTTTAAGCGTTCTACGTCCCAGTCCCACCACTTTTCGCGGAGAAGCGTTTCGATTTGTTCCGGCGTGAAGCGGTATTTCTTAACCTTAGCCGGAACGCCCGCCATAACCGCATACGGCGGCACGTCGCTGTTGACAATCGCGCCCGCCGCGATAATCGCACCGTCGCCTATGACGCGGCATTTCGATACGTTGATAAAAGCGTTTGCGCCTATCCAGACATCGTTGCCGATTTCAATTTTTTCACCGGGGTTCGGCGAAGCCTCGTCTGTCTTAGTCAGCTGCCAGTATTTAGCCTGATTATCGGGGCTTAAAAGCGTCTGAAAACGCCCTGTGCCGAGCATATTCAAGGGGTGGTTATGGTGGAAGTAAACATTATCGTTAATAGACGTATACCTCCCTACCCTGCTGAAAAACAGTCCCGCGGCAAAGGCGAACTGCGGCGACGAATAAAAACTGCAACGCCCGATAAGGGCATCGCCGAATTTCCAGTCCTCCGTTAGCCCCCAGCCCATATACTCGTTCTTATTAAAATAATCGCGGAATTTCACGAAGCCGAGCGCTTGAAGTTTAGCCTCGGCAACCCAGAACTCGCCTCCGTCAATAATAACGTACTGGCGTTCCGGGTTTAACTCGGCAGTCTTGATTTCGTCAGCGGTAAGTTCCACCGCTTCCCTGCCGTTCTGATAGGTAGTAAGCAGATATGGTATAACGTGTTCCGGTTTCATATTGTCTCCTTATTAAGATTTTATTATGTGTATTGAAAAAGGTAAAGATTCAAGAGTTCGTCATTGCGAGCCGCGGAAAGCTTGCGATACGTACTATTGAAATCGGCGAAGCAATCCAGTGCCGGGAGCGTCAAATACGTTTCTTTAGCTGTTACTACTGGATTGCTTCGCGCCTAAGCCCGGTTGTATGTTAAGTTTTCCTGCGCTCGCAATGACGAATATTTGAGTTTTTCAAGTTTTGACTACAGATACTTATTTAAGTTCAATGGCTTCGCCGTCGCGCATTACAAGTTCGCTTTGTGTAAACACGTGTTTCCCGCCCGGTATCAGTCCGCTGACCTTTGTAGCGGGATACACCCAGGTATAGCTTCCGATACGCGTCCCCGGGAGGGTCGTGCAATTCGCGCCCAGGCGGGCGTAGTCGCCTAATAACGCGCCCAGGTAATCGCGTCCGCTGTTGATGTTTTCAGCCTTAGAAATTCCGTGAATTACCACGTTCCCCTGGTCAAAGCGGCGGTTTGCCGTAATGCTCCCCGAACCAACCCGCGCTCCGCGCCCCAAAACGCTGTCGCCGACAAAGCACAGCGAGCCGACTTTAGCGCCCGGAAACAGCACGGCGGCCTTGATTTCGCTCCCGTGACCGATAACGCAGTTATCACAGATAACGCTGTAGGGGCGAATATACGCGCCCGGCGAAAGTTCCACGCCGCGCCCTATGTAAACCGGCCCCTTAATGGAAACCCCGGCGGGAATTTCGCTATAGATAGTATCGTGATTTAAGCTATCCTTAATAATTGACAGCAACTCCCAGTAATCAAGAGCGTCAATACCCTCGACCTTGATATCAGGAGGAAACGCGCTCAAATCGGAGATATATAAATTCATAAGTCAATCACCTCTAAGCGTAGTATAACATTTCATCAAGCCAAAGTCAAGAGTTATTACAATCGGGAAGCCACAACATCGTTCTACAATAACCTGTATAAATTCGCGCTTTTCCGAACCCTAAAGCATAGTTCAAACAAAAAACTTTACTTTTTACGTAGAGTTTAGTAAAAAGTGCTTGCATTTTTTGGATAATTGTGCTATAGTATAAGTAACATCTTTTATGGAGGAGTTTTAGTGATGAAATCACTTGGCATCGTTCGGCAAATGGACAATCTGGGACGCATCGTTATCCCAATCGAGCTTCGCAAGACTTTCGACATCGACCCGCGCGACTCTGTCGAAATATTTACGGAGGGAGACAAAATCATTCTGCAAAAGTACCACTCGGCCTGCACCTTTTGCGGTGCCGCTGACGAACTTATACGTTTCAGCGGTAAGAACATATGTCCCGATTGCTTGCAGCAGCTCAAAGAAACCGAGTAGCCGCTGTGCTTTACGTAATAGCAACCCCAATAGGCAACCCGGCAGACCTTTCACCGAGAGCGGTCGCGGCCTTGCAAGCCGTGTCGCTGATTCTCTGTGAAGATACGCGCACGAGCTTCCCCCTGCTCCGCGAATACGGGATAAACGCCCCGCTGCGGAGCTATCACAAGTTTAACGAGCAGGCCGCCGTCGGGGGCGTTATCGCGCAGCTTCAAAGCGGCGGGGACGTCGCCCTCATTACCGACGCGGGGACGCCCTGCGTTTCCGACCCCGGTTACCTGCTCGTTAAAGCCTGCGCGGAAAACGGTATAGCGGTAACGCCAATCCCCGGAGCTTCGGCGCTAATCGCCGCGCTCTCAATATCGGGGTTTAATATTGTCAGCTTCACTTTCAGAGGTTTTTTACCGCGCACCGAGGGCAAACTAAGGCGTGTTATTTCAGACACCCTCTCGGAACCAAGCCCGGTCACCGTTTTCTACGAGGCTCCGCACAGGATACTCGAAACGGTACGCGTCTGCGCGGAGGAAATTCCGGGCAGCCGCCTCTGCCTGTGCAACGACCTTACAAAAGCCCACGAGCGGATATATCGCGGCACAACCGCCGAGGTTTTAGAGGAACTCTCCTCAAACCCGAATTTCGCAAAGGGCGAATATGTTATGGTACTAGCCCGCGACAGCGTTAAACCTATAACAGAGCCGTCGGACGACGATACGCGCCCTGTGTCAAGCTACAAAAAGAAGCGGCGGCGGGAATAAAATTTCCGGGAGTGTCAAATACGCATTGCGGCTCGTAGGGGCGGGTTTCAAACCCGCCCGCCCTAAAGCCCCGTCATTGCGAGCCGCGGTAAGCTTGCGATATGTAGGAATGAAACCGGCGCGGCAATCCAGTGCCGGGAGCGTGACATACGTATCTGGGGTTTCTACTACTGGATTGCTTCGCACCTGTAACGCCCTACGTATCGCGGGCGTACCGGTGCTTCGCAATGACGGACTTTTTAGTTTTTCGCGTTTTGTATGTAAATACCACAACCCGCCACACAAGCCTATTCTTTCCATCAACAGAAACGTTCCGGGCTACCAAGCAATACAATCGAACCATTGAAATGCGGCAGTAAAAAACGGCAGTAAAAAGGAGGATACTTTATGACTGTTAAGGACATTTACACGCTTCTCGCGGAAAAGGCTCCGCCGGAGGCTAAACTTGAATATGACAATGTGGGACACCTTGTCGGCGATGCCGGCGCCGAAGTAAGCAAAATCCTGCTCGCGCTTGATATAACGCCCTGGGTTATTGACGAGGCGCGGACGCTTGGCGCGGAGCTTATCGTATCGCACCACCCCGTTATACGCGAGGGGCTGAAGTCCGTTACTAACGATAAGGGCGCAAACGTTATGCGGCTGCTACAATACGGCATATCGGCTATCTGTATGCACACAAACCTCGACGCGGCGGAGGGCGGGGTCAATACGGAGCTTGCGCGGCTGCTCGGTATTCAGGGCGCGAAAACGTTTGAGGACAGCAACATCGCCCGCATTGGCGACTTGCCGATTGCGCTGTCTACGCTTGACTTCCTACCGCTTGTCAAGAAAATTCTCAACTGTAACGGTTTACGTTACTATAACGCTCACAGGCTCGTTGACCATATAGCGGTCTGCGGTGGTAGCGGCGGGTCAATGCTCGACGCCGTGATTGCCGCTAACGCTGATACGTTTTTAACTTCTGATATAAAATACGACACTTTCCTCGAGGCAAAACGCGCGGAGATTAACCTCATCGACGCGGGACATTTTCCGACGGAAAACGTGGTAATCCCGGTACTACGCGACTGGATAGCGGAGGCCAACCCGACCGCCGAGCTGACAATAAGCGAAACGCACGAGCAGCCGGAGTTATTTTTTAATTGTTAATTAAAAAATAACAGTTATCAAATATCAAATATCAAATAGCGGGGGTTTGGACGGGGGTTGCGTTTGCGCGTCCCCGTCCCCGGTTTCGCTATGTAATTACAACACAGGAAAAGGAACACAGATAAACACAATGAACGAGGGAATTATAATCGTCAACAAGCCGCAGACCTGGACTTCTCACGATGTTGTTGCTAAACTTCGCGGGGTGCTTCACACTAAGCGCATAGGACACGCGGGAACGCTTGACCCTTTGGCTACGGGAGTGCTGGTCGTTATGGTCGGACGCGCCACCAAGCAGGCGCAGTTACTTGAAGCCAACGACAAAAGCTATACCGCCGGATTAAAACTCGGCGTATCAAGCAATACCTACGATATTACCGGGGAAATATCGGAAGCGGTAGAGGTAAACGTAACGCGTGAGGAGCTTGAAAGCGTACTCGAAGCCTTTCGCGGCGAGATTAGCCAGCTCCCGCCGATTTATAGCGCAATCAAGGTCGCGGGGAAGCCGCTCTACAAATACGCGAGGAAAGGCGAAACGGTAGAAATAAAGCCGCGCAACGTCACGATAAAAAAACTGGAGCTCAAATCTTTTGACGGCACGAATGCCGTTTTAGAAATAGACTGCACGAAAGGAACCTATATCCGCTCGCTCTGCCACGATATAGGCGCGAAACTGCGCGTCGGAGGACTTATGTCCTCACTGGTGCGTACCCGCAGCGGTATCTATACCTTAGAGGACAGTTACACGTTAGAGGAAATTATTTCTGATGTAAATGAAAATAGCTATTGCACTTTGCTTCATAATAGTATATAATTGTCAAAATGCGGAAAAGTAAGCGTTAACGCATACTGATAAGCCCTGTGACAACAAACTATTTAGGCGGCGAAGGAGAACACTGTAAATGTCCAAAAAAACCGTTATCGCGCTCGGCTTCTTTGACGGAATACATCTGGGACACTCGAAACTGCTTTCGAGAACCGTAAAACTGGCGGAGGAACTGGGAGCGCAGCCCGCTATGCTCACGTTCGATTCGCACCCGGACGAGCTTACGGGTATAGAGCAAATCCCGCTCATAACCTCGCCGGAGGAGCGCGCTGACTTAGTGCGCGAGCTGTACGGTATCGAAAACCTCATTGCGCTGCGTTTTGACGAAACGCTCCGGCGTATGCACTGGACTGATTTCGCGGAGTGGCTCGTGCGCGACTTCGGCGCGGTGCATTTTATCGTTGGCTACGACTTCACGTTTGGCTACAAAGCCGAGGGGACGGCACGGAAACTTCGCAACTGGTGCTTTATGCAGGAGCCGAAGCTCGTCTGCGATATCGTCCCCCCCGTCGCTATCGACGGTATAACGGTAAGCTCTACCTATATCCGTCAGCTTCTCCTGGAGGGCGATATTGCCCGGGCAAACCGCTTTTTAGGTCACAGGCACAGACTTACGGACGTTGTGCGCTTCGGCTTCGCGCTGGGGCGGACTATCGGCACGCCTACTATAAATATGCTCTTTCCGAAGGGCGTGATAATCCCTAAATTCGGGGTATACGCAACTGAAATTCACATTGACGGAGTATCGCACAGGGGCGTGACAAACATAGGCAAACGCCCGACGGTATCAAGCTCCGAGACCGTGAGCGTGGAGACATATATACTCGACTTCGACCAAATGGTTTACGGCAAACTCGTAACACTGGAGTTCGCCGAGTTCATACGCGAGGAACTGAAATTCGATGATATCCCCGCGCTAAAAGCCCAAATAGCGGTAGACATTGAAACGGTACGCAATATGGACTACGAGGGGAAATAAAAACAGTTAACAGTGAACAAATAACAAAACAACACGTAGGGGCGGGTTTCAAACCCGCCCTCCCCGCGCCGTGC
>JAISJH010000023.1 GCA_031261635.1 Oscillospiraceae bacterium | reverse complement strand
GAACCTTTGAGCCCGGCGCGCAAATCCTGTGCCGCAAACCATCGATACTTTTGTTAGGCCCCCGCCACTGGATTGCCGCGCGCCTGGACGCTCTACGTATCGCAAGTGCGGCGGCGCTCGCAATGACGGACTTTTTAGTTTTTGCATTTGTTTATAACTTCTTAAGCTGTGAATATACCACTTTAATCTACAAACTACCACGTAATCTGCCACCAACTTCAACTAAAGGAGCGACAAAATGTACAACGAACTCTTAGGCTTATATCGGGGCGGTACGCCTTTTAGCCTTACTACGCGCTATGAGCCGGGCGGTACTCTTTCTAAAGAACTCACTGACGCTTCTGTTTACAGCGAGTGGGATAATAATACGCTTGTGGAGTTTTACGCGCCGGAGGAGCGGCTTGTTATATTCGGCGCGGGGCATATCGGTTTTGCCCTTGCTAAACTCGGTAAGTTTCTGGGTTTCTCAACGCTTGTGTACGACGACCGTCCCGCGTTTGCCAATGAGAAGCGCTTTCCCGGTTCAGTCGTTATCTGCGACGGTTTTGACAGGCTCGCGGAGAACATCGCGCTTACAAAGCGCGATTACATTGTAATCGTCACGCGCGGACATAAGCACGACGCGGATTGCCTGCGCTTTGCCCTCTCCGGCGAGGAGCCGTATTACCTCGGTATGATAGGCTCGCGCCGCAGGGTCGCGATTGTCAAATCTGATATACTCGAAGCGGGTTTTAACGCGGAACGGCTTGATAAGCTCCAATCCCCAATCGGGTTGAATATTGGCGCTGTCACGCCGGAGGAAATATCGCTCGCCATAGCCGGACAGCTCATCGAGTACCGCCGCAGAAGCGATAACGGCGTAGGCGACTTCCCGCTTGACCCCGAACAGCTTCAAATTTTAGCGGAGGCGAAGCCCGGGGAGTACGTTCAGGCGATAGTGGTCGCGACAGACGGCAGCGTTCCCCGCGACGAGGGCGCGCGTATGCTCGTAAACGTCACGGACGGCCGAAGCTACGGCACAATAGGAGGCGGCTGCGCCGAGGGCGAGGTACTGCAAAAAGCCCGCGCCCTTGTGCAAAGCGGCAAGAGCTGGCTGTGCTACACGCTAGACCTAACAGACGACGCGGAGGACGACGGAATGGTCTGCGGCGGGGTTATGGAGATTTTGCTTGAAGTGATTAAATAATGAATAGGTAATAATGAATAGTGAATAATTACGAGGGTAAGGCGCGTCCGCTACGTAGCCCCGTCCCTCCCCCGTCATTGCGAAGCACCGGTAAGCTTGCGATACGTACGGTGTTACAGGTGCGAAGCAATCCAGTGCCGGGGGGACAACATACGGACTACGTATCGCAGGTGCCTACGTCAACCCTGGATTGCTTCGCCGCATATCACTAACTACGTATCGCAAGTGCGGCGGCGGCTTCGCAAAGACGGGCTGGGCTTCGCCCTGCCCTGTCCCGGCGCAATGCGCCGGGACGGTGGACGAGGTTACGTCCGCGCACGGCGCGGGGAGGGCGGGTTTGAAACCCGCCCCTACGTAGCCCTCGTCCAAGCCCATTCCCCTCTTGGGAGGGGTGCCGCCCGCAGGCGGCGGGGTGGTTCCCCGCGCCGTGCGCGGCGCAACCCCCGTCCTAGCCTCTCGTCTCTGATATTTGATATTTGCTAACTGCTAACTAATTATAAGGTGTTTTATGGATTTCAAAGCTATTGACTTTTCGCATTTACTTGCGGTTCGCGATGCCGCCGGGCGTGAGCGTACCCGGAACTCTGATTTCAGCTTTATCAATCTTTGGGCTTGGAGGGCTGAATATAAATACGATGTTTGTTTTGAGGGCGGCGCGATGTTTGTGCGCTTTCCCGATAACGTCGGCGGTTATATTTACAGTTTCCCGCTCGGTTGTGAGAGCGACGCGCTTGCGCTCGAGCTTATTGAACGCGCCGGGGCTAAACGTTTCGCCGGGCTTAGTCCGCGGCAGCTTGAAGTTATCGGGCGGCTGTACCCGGGGCGCGTGACTTCCGAGCCGCAGACCGATTTATTTGATTATATTTATGAACTTGACAAGCTTGCCGAACTCGGCGGCAAGAAGCTTCACAATAAGCGAACCCACGTCCGCCGCTTCGAGGAGAGCTACCCTAATTATACTTTTGAGCTTGTGACGCGGGACAATATCGGCGAATGTATACTGGCCGTGGGACTGTGGCTGTACGGCAAGGACGACGCGGCCTTTGACACAATCCCGGGGGAGTCGCAGGCCTTTGAGCAGACCGTTCTGAAATATTGCGAGCTTGACCTTTTAGGCGGCCTGCTTCGCGTAGACGGCAATGTGGCGGCGTTTTCGATAGGCGAGCTGCTCTCGGAGGACACGTTCGTGACGCACTTTGAAAAGGCCGTGCCTGATATGCCGGGCGCGTACCAGGTAGTCAACCGCGACTTCGCCGTACTGGTAAAAAATACATATCCGCAGGTAAAATATATCAACCGCGAGGACGATATGGGTCTACCGGGTCTGCGCCAGGCAAAACGCAGCTACTACCCGGAGATACTGGAGGAAAAATGGCGCGCCAGCGTCGATTGACAGCGCGGTGTGTACGTGGTATAATGGGGCTGTATATATAATGGTACAATGGTACGCGGTATAAAGGGTATGCGGTATATGGGTACGTGGTATAAAGTGTGCGGTATATGGGAATATGGTATAACCGGGTATAAGGAAACGGTAACAATTCAAGAGTTCGTCATTGCGAAGCACCGGTAGGCTTGCGATACGTACGGTGTTACAGGTGCGAAGCAATCCAGTGCCGGGGGGACAACATACGTCCTACGTCCATACGTATCGCAGACTACTACGTCAACCCTGGATTGCTTCGCCGCATTTCATTGACTACGTATCGCAAGTGCGGTGGCGGCTTCGCAAAGACGGGCAGGGCAATGCCCTGCCCTCCCACGGGGGCGGGCGCTTCGCTGATACGAGGGGACGCGAGCCAAGGGACGCTTCGCCGAGGGGACGGGGCGATGTGGGCATCGCCCCCTACATTAGACCGCAAAAAAGGTTTTAGGACAAGTCTAATATAACACCTTAGTAGGCAATTAACGGATAAGGATTAACTATGTTCAAAGTAATCAGCGACTACACGCCTGCCGGGGACCAGCCGGGGGCTATTACCGCTTTGTCGGAGGGGGCTCGCAACGGGCTTTCCGAGCAGACGCTCCTTGGCGTTACCGGGAGCGGTAAGACTTACGCTATGGCTAAAGTTATCGAGGAGCTTCAGCGTCCCGCGCTTATACTCGCACACAATAAAATCCTCGCCGCGCAACTGTGCGCCGAGTTCAAGGAATTTTTCCCGAATAACGCAGTTGAGTATTTCGTCAGTTACTACGACTACTATCAGCCGGAGGCGTATATTCCGCATACCGATACGTATATCGAGAAGGACGCTTCGATTAACGACGAGATTGAGCGTCTGCGGCACTCCGCGACCTCCAGCCTCTTTGAGCGGCGGGACGTTATTGTCGTGGCTTCGGTGAGCTGTATTTACGGTTTGGGCGACCCTATTGACTACCAACAAATGGTAATTTCCCTGCGCCCCGGCGGCAAGGTGCGCCGCAACGAGCTTATTCGGCGGCTTACTGAAATACGCTACGAGCGCAACGACATTGCCTTTGAGCGCAATATGTTCCGCGTTCGCGGCGACACTATCGACATTTTCCCGACCTACAGCCGCGAGTACGCAATCCGCGTCGAGCTATTCGGGGACGAAATCGAGCGCATATCGGAAGTCACCGCCTTAACGGGCGAGCCTGTGCGGCGCTTGCAACACGTGGCGATTTACCCCGCTTCGCATTATGTTACTACGAAGGATAAAATCACCTCCGCCATCGCGGAAATCCGAACCGAGCTTGACGCTCGCGTTACGGAGTTCGAGGAGGCCGGAAAACTCATTGAGGCGCAGCGTATTCGCCAGCGCGTCCTGTACGATACGGAGATGATGCAGGAACTCGGCTACTGCAACGGCATTGAGAATTACTCGCGGATAATTTCAGGGCGCGCGCCCGGAAGTGCGCCTATGACGCTGCTGGACTACTTCCCGGAGGATTTTATCACGTTCATTGACGAGAGCCACGTGACAATCCCGCAGGTCGGGGCGATGTACGCCGGCGACCATTCCCGCAAGAGTACGCTGATTGACTACGGGTTTCGTCTGCCCTCCGCGTTTGATAACCGCCCTTTGAATTTTGAGGAGTTTAATACTAAGAACAAGCAGTTTGTCTACGTTTCAGCCACTCCTGGCGAGTACGAGCGCACGAGGAGCGGGCAGGTTGTCGAGCTGATTATACGTCCGACGGGTTTAGTCGACCCCGAGATTTCCGTGCGCCCGAGCAAGGGGCAGATTGACGATTTAATAGGAGAAATCAACACGCGCGCCGAACGCGGGGAACGTGTTCTCGTAACGACGCTGACGAAAAAAATGGCGGAAGATTTAACGGACTACCTCCGCAAAGCCGGGGTGCGCGTGCGTTATATGCACCACGAGATTACCGGCCTTGAGCGTATGGAGATAATCCGCGACCTGCGCCTCGGCGGCTTCGACTGCCTCATTGGCATAAACCTCCTGCGCGAGGGGCTTGACCTGCCGGAAGTGTCGCTCGTGGCTATCCTTGATGCCGACAAAGAGGGCTTTTTGCGCTCCGGCACGTCGCTGATACAGATAATCGGGCGGGCGGCGCGGCACGTTTCCGGTCTCGTGATTATGTACGCCGACAACGAAACGAAGTCGATGCGTTACGCCATAGGGGAAACGAACCGCCGCCGCGCCGTTCAGACCGCCTACAACGAGGAACACGGAATTACCCCGACGAGTATCGTCAAGGGCGTCCGCGACGTTCTCGATATCTCCTCCTCGGAACTCGATTCTGTGAGCGTCAAGCAGGACGGCGTGACGATGACCAAAAAAGAGCGCGAAGCTGAAATAGCCAAAATCGAAAAGGAAATGCGTAAAGCCAGCAAGGCTATGGAATTTGAATACGCGGCGGTTCTCCGCGACCGTCTGATAGAGCTGACGAAGGAGAATTTGAAGCGGTGAGGGGGAGTATTCAACTCACGTTTGAATTTTTATGGCGCCGGCTAACTCAAAAGATTATTGTGTTTTCTGCAAATTTCAGTTATAATATTTTCAAAACCGGTTCAATAATTGAAAAGAGGGCAAAAAATGCAAATCAAAAATGAAAAAGTCGGGGCGCAAATCGCCGCGCTTCGCAAAGCAAAAAACCTCACGCAAAACGAACTCGGCGAGCGGCTGCAAATCTCGTTCCAGGCAGTTTCAAAATGGGAGCGCGGCGAAACGCTTCCGGATACCGCGATTTTGTTAGACCTCGCAAACGCGCTTGAAACCACAATCGACAACATTTTGAGCGGCGGCGAACGCGCCGTAAATTTCAAGGGCAAACTCGCGGCAAAAGATATGCGCGACGGTATCGACGCGCTTCGGCGTGCCGGATATCTGCTCGGTGCGGAAAATTTGATTTACCGCAGCGCAATCGAGGGCATAAGCGCGAAAGTGAACACGAATGTCGCGGAAATGTTAGCGGACGATTTCCTGCGCGAGTGCCTTGTAGCGGAGGCGATAATTCAAAACATTATGGCAGGGTATTATTTCGACCTGACCGAGGTTCGCGGGGCGTTTAAGCACGACAAATGGTACAATATAGTCGCGGAATACGCGAAAAAATACGCGCTGGTATAGATTAAACGTCGCAATGTAGCAAAAAAAAGCACAGCCTCCGCGGACGCAAGTCTGCGGAGGCTGCCGTATGGCTCCCCCTGTTGGACTCGAACCAACGACCCTGCGGTTAACAGCCGCATGCTCTACCAACTGAGCTAAGGAGGAATGTTTTTCAAATAACAGATATCAAATAACAAATAGCGGAAAGAGGAGCAGAGTCCAAACCCCCGTCTCTGATATTTGATATTTGTTAATTGTTATTTAAGAAAAGTGCCGGCGCGGAGCTATTTTCCCGGAGGGTCGCCCCTCGAGTATCGTGGCCGCGGCTGAGCTTAACTGCCGTGTTCGGAAAGGGAACGGGTGGAACCTCAACGCTATACGCACCGGCT
>JAISJH010000020.1 GCA_031261635.1 Oscillospiraceae bacterium | reverse complement strand
AGGGAGGAGTAGACGAGGACGGCAAGCCAATTCAAAAGCACTACGAACAGTCACTGCGTCAAATGCAGACAATGATGGTTGAGCATATTCCGGAGCAAATCAATATGTTTACAAAAATGCCGATAGAGGAAGCACGCAAGCTCCCGCGCTACGTAGCCGCAATGGCAAGATTACACGAGGGCGAGCCGGGGTAACGCGAATCTCCCGTCTCTGATATTTGATATTTGCTAACTGTTAACTCAATGAAGGGTGGTGTAAAAGCCAATGGCTATCCAGATTTCTGAAAATATCAAGCGTCTGCGTCATTCGCGGGAACTCACGCAGGAGGCGCTGGCGGAAATACTCGGCGTATCGTCACAGTCGGTTTCAAAATGGGAGTGCGGCGATAATTACCCCGATATCGAAATCCTCCCCGCTATAGCAAACTTTTTCGAGATAACGCTTGACGAACTACTCGGAATGAGCGCAATCCGCGACGAAAAACGTTACGGGGACGCGCTGGTACAAACAGACGAACTGCTAAAAGAAAGCGTAGTCAACAACGCCGCCGAGGTCATAACCCTCTGGACGGAACTCGCCCGCGATATGCCGAATAACTGGAAAGTGCAGTATACCTACGCTGAAAAATTTTCAATGGTCGGTAATGGCGGCGTTAGCCACGGTACGTATGAGCAGAACGTCGCGCATAAGCGCAAAATTATCCCGGTGTACGAGCGCATACTCGAAAACTGCGGCGATTTCGATATGCAAATCAATACGATTGCCGCGCTCTGCCGCGTGTATTCCGAGCTTCGCGAGTTCGACAAAGCGGCCGAATACGCAAACCGCCTAACGCCCACGGCGTTCAGCCGCGAACGTATGAACGAGGAAATAGCAATGCAACGCGTATATTCTAAAATCACGACGCGGGAACAGCTCGAAAACGCCGACAGCGGCGAGCTATTGAAATTACTGGAGCCTGTGGAGTACGCTTTGGCTAATCACTCGAGCTTGGCGCATACGTCGTTGTCAAACCTGCGAAATCTAAAAAAATTCTGCGGACTTCTTACAGGCGAGGAATACGTAGAGCTATTAAAATTCGACGAAACCTGGGCAAAATTGCAGAATTATCTGTATCCCCCGACAAATTTAATCAGCATTTTCTACACGCAAATGACAAGCGCGTATCTGGAAATAGCGGACTACGAAAACGCGCTTGACTACTTTGAAAAAAGCGTCGGCGAAAACATAAAAATCCCCTGGAGCGAACCGGCACAGCAAATAACGTTTGAAAACGACGATGACGGAACCCCGGTACAAAAAACAAGCTACATACCGGCACGCAGAATGTTATACAACCGCTACGAGCAAGACTCCGCGTTCACCCCGCTGCGCGACAACCCCCGCTACGTGGCGGCAATGGCGAAGTTACTGGAGGGCGGGGAATAAAATTTGTAATAACGTGTGTCCACGCACGGCGCGGGGAAACCACCCCGCCCCTGCGGGGGCACCCCTCCACAGAGGGGATAAGGGTTTGGACGCGGGCTGCGATATATGGGAAGCCCCCGCAAAGCGCATCTATCGTCCAAACCCCTATCCCCTCTGTGGAGGGGTGCCGCCCGCAGGCGGCGGGGTGGTTTCCCTGCGCCGTGCGCAGATGTCACTATGCAAATAGTGACAATATCTATTGCCCCGTATAAGACCCTAAAGTTTTCCTAAAATCTTCCGATAAATATAGTAAAGGGATTTCACGTTTAATTACAAGGAGGTTATATCCAATGATTATTAACTCGTCAAAGGTAGTGATGACAGCGGAGGCCGCGTCGCTGTATGAAACTACTGAAACAACCAAGGTACTTACCGCAAACAACAACACCGGCAAGGAGAGCTCCGTACTTCAAACGAAAAAAGCGCAGAGCGCGGACCCCGTCGATACGCTGTCGCTCTCTGACAAGGCTAAGGAGCTTATGTCCGGCGGCTGGCAGGATTTTGAAAAAACCGCATCGCTCGAGCAGCTTCAAAACGCCGGCAACGCTAAAATTAAAAGCCTCAACGACGCTCTGAGCGCCGAGGACCCCAAGTCAATGATGATTAAAATGCTTGTGAACGCGCTGAATAAGACATTGAACCCCGGCTCAAAGACAGGTTCATTTGATGATGATTTCCGCAAAAGCTTCCAGAGTTTCATTGACAGTTTTTCCGGCGGCGGGATAGGAGCGCAGGCGGCGGCTCCTGCGGCTTCGGGAGTTAGCGACCTATCAGCCGCGGCGCAAAAATACGCTCAGGCGGGAGGCTCCGCGCAGGCTTCGCCTACGCCCAAGGCGTTAATCCAGGCTACGGCAACCCGCGAAGTCAGCTTTGAACAATCATTTAGCTTTTCCGCCTCGGCGCAGGTGCAAACCTCCGACGGCAAGTCTATTAACGTTCAGCTCGATTTGAATATGTCAAGCTCGTTCTATAGTAAAGAGTCTGCAACGGTAACGCAGGTTTTCACAGACCCGCTCGTGTTCAATCTAAACGCAAGCTCCGCCGAACTGTCGAACACGAAATTCAGCTTCGACCTTGACGCGGACGGCACGGCAGACCAGATAACGAACCTCGCAAAATCCTCCGGCTTCCTCGCGCTCGATAGAAACGGCGACGGAAAAATTAACGACGGTTCCGAACTCTTCGGCGCGAAAACAGGCGACGGCTTCAAGGAACTCTCGGTATATGACGACGACGGCAACGGCTGGATTGACGAAGGCGACAGTATTTTCAATAAACTCCGTATCTGGCAGAATAACGACGACGGCACGCAAAGCCTAATCGGCTTAGGCCAGGCGGGAATAGGAGCAATCTTCCTCGGAAACGTAGCCGGGAACTATAACCTGAACGCAGACCCGAATAACCCTCAGGCGCGCATAGCGTCAACGGGAATGTTCCTCCGCGAGGACGGAACCGCCGGAACAGTCCAGCACGTAGATTTTTCAATCTAGTAATAAAACAAACCGGGCGGGAGTTCATACCCGCCCGGTTTTTACTTTTTTTACCACTGCCGCTAATTTTCCTGCAATTCCGCGAAAAATTTTATAAATTCAAAATCGCGCTGTCCCTTGATTTTTCTGAACTGTTCGGAGCTTTTCGTGAAAAGGTCTACAAGCACAGGCTCGAAGTGCGTACCCTTCCCCTCGCCGATAATCCTCACGGCGGCTTCGTGCGTGCTGGCCTCTTTATACGGACGCTCGGAGGTGAGATTGTCGTACACGTCCGCAATCGCCATCAGTCTGCCCTGAAGCGGTATTTCAAGCCCCCGCAGACCGTTAGGATAGCCCGAACCGTCCCATTTTTCCTGGTGCGTCCCCGCGAATATTCGCGCGTATTTGAGGAAATCGCTTTCAGCGGTTTCCTCCATTATTGTGTCAATTATCTGCTCGCCAAAAATCGTGTGCTTTTTAACGCTTTCAAACTCCTCATTAGTAAGCTTGCCGGGTTTTAACAATAAACTGTCGCTGATTGATATTTTGCCCACATCGTGCAGACGCGACGAGCGCAGAACGAGTTCTATATCCCAGCTTTCAAGCTCCTCCCTGTAAATCCCGGATTTCCAAAGCTCAAAAATAAGTATACCAACGCCGAATTGCGTCCGCTCAACGTGACCGCCGGAAATATCGTCGCGGCTCTCAACTAAGTCGACTATAGTCTTAAGGATTGCGCTTTGAAGGTCGGTTACCTGTGTAATAAGCATTTGCCGCTGTGATTCAAGAGTTAGGTGCAGTTCAATGCGCTTACGCAGCAGAAGCGGGATAAAGGGTTTAACGATATAATCAATCGCGCCGAGGTCAAGCCCTTCAATTTCGCTGTCCGAATCAGTTTTCGCCGTCAGAAAGATAACAGGTATGTCTTTGGTTTCAGGCTTCGACTTCAAAATTTTAATAGCGTCATAGCCGTTCATATCCGGCATATCAATATCAAGCAGTATCAGCGAGGGCTGCTTACCTTCAAGCCGTTCAAACATCACCGCCGCCGATACGGCGGTGAATACTTTATATATATCAGACAGCGCATTTTTCGCTATTTTCAGATTTGTAAGATTATCGTCGACAATCATTATTATCGGTTTATTCATTTAATCAACTCCTCTAAAGCCGCCGCCGCCTTGCCAAAATCGCCCATAAGGACATAATCCGATATGTCAGACATTAGCTTCTCTATCTCCGCGCTGAATGTTTCGCCCGCGAGCTTGTCTAAGATTTCGTCCGCACTCTCTACATCGTCCTCTTTTAGCGCGTCCCTGAGAGTAATCAGCAGGGCCTTGTCAAGTTCCGCTTCCGGCGCGTCCTCGCCGTCAGCTAAGGCCTTTCGTATATTGTCTACCGTAGCGGACAAATTATCACAAAAACTTTTCAGTTCAGAGCGTATTGCCGCGAAGTCGCCGCGTTTCCCCGCGTCCTCCAAGTATGAGGCCTTTTCAGATAAGAGCATAGCGCCGATACTGCCGGACGCGCTCTTAAGCGCGTGAACCTGCGTAACGAAGCCCGGCAGACGCTCCGCGTCGGGTACTCTTTCCATAAGCGGCAAACGTTCCTCTGCGTCGCGGCAGTACAGCCCTAGCACCTCGCGGTACGTACTCTCCGTGCCGCCGCTCATTTCCATTCCCCGCTTTACGTCTAAACCCTCTATCTGAATTGTAAGCTCCCCGGCGGCTTCGATTATTTTTGCCGTAGCCTTAACGCGTTTATCAAGCGGAACCCATTTTTCCATTATCTCGGTCAGCTTCGACATCTCGATAGGTTTAGCCAGATAATCGTTGAAGCCGCTCGCAAGAAACATCTCCCTCATACCCGAAACCGCGTTAGCCGTAAGCGCGATAACCGGCACCTCGCCGTCGGTTTCGCGTATCAGCGCGGTAGCCGCTACGCCGTCCATATCCGGCATCATATGGTCCATAAGGATTATATCGTAGTCATTTTCACGCGCAAGCCTTACCGCGTCCGCTCCGCTCAAACAGGTGTGAATACTCATCTCTAGCGGCGACAACAGACCCTCCGCAACCCTCAGATTAGTCGCGATATCGTCAACAATCAGAATTTGCGCCGTGGGAGCCGTAAAGCGGATTGGCAAAACTTTGTCGTCATCATAAACGCGGCTGTCCTCAACGTTATTCAAAACATTCGCGATACTGATTGAATGAGCCGGCATAGGTATATTGCGTATACCCTTATGCGCCGTAGAGGCTCCGAATTTAGTCAGCTGAACGATAATCCCGCCGTATTTCGCCTTGGATAAAACACGGTAAACTCTCTCAAACATAATGAAATTGACGAAAACGAAGTTGTATTCGTTACCCTCCAAGGCGGCAAGCAAGCCCTCGTCATCGGTAACAACGCCAAAGCGCACACCGAGGTTTTCTAAAGATTCCGCGACCGAGCGCGTATAAATTTCGTTAGTCTGATACAGAAGTACGTTTTTACTTTCCGAGTTGTCAACCTGCGCTATCGGCGTATACTCCTTAACAACCTGCGGGACAATCGCGGTGAACGTACTGCCGACACCGTAAACGCTCGAAACGCGAATTTCGCCGCCCATAGCGGCGCAGAGCTTATGCGTTATCGCAAGCCCAAGCCCCGTACCCTCAATAAATCTGTTCTGCTCCTCGTCAAACTGCGCGAAATCCCCGAATAGCTTATCTAAATTTTCCTCTTTCAAGCCTATTCCCGTATCGGAAATTTCAAAAGAGAGGCGGGCAAGGCTCCTATCCTCATTCAGCTCCGCGCTTATTTTGAGCGTTATACTGCCCTCGCGGGTATACTTCACGGCGTTAGTCAGCAAATTCAGCAGTATCTGCCGCAAACGCACCTCGTCGCCGGTCAGAACATTCGGCACCGAGCTGTCTATATTAACCGTGAAAAGAATGGGCTTTTCAGACAGCCTAACGCGGATTATAGCGATTACATCATTCAACAGCGAGGCGAATAAATACTCCGCGCTCGAAATATCCATTTTCCCGGATTCAATTTTTGAAAAATCCAGTATATCATTGATAATAGCAAGCAGATTAGTCCCCGCGTGTTTAATGCTCAAAGTATTTTCACGTATAGCGGGCGAGGAGTTTTCACGTAGAATAAGCTCCGACATACCGATTACGGCGTTCATAGGGGTACGTATTTCGTGCGACATTTTCGCGAGGAAGTTGCTTTTTGATTCATTCGCGCGCTCGGCCTTTTGGCGCTGCGTTTCAGCCTCCTGCCGCGCGAGGTCAGCTTCGCGGCGCTCGTTTTCAAGCGTCAGAGTACGTTCGCGAACGCTCTCCTCGAGCGTTTCATTAGACCGCTCGAGGATTATGTTAAGGTTGCGTATGCGCGTCTGCAAAAGCGACGACTGCCGCCCAATCGAGAAAGACATACCGACAATGAACATCAAAAGCGCGTAGTTAGTCAGTCCGACCATAGTGTCGCTAAACAGCTGGCTCAATAAATCAACTACCGCGCAGAAAATAACTATAGCCGCGGCGAATACCGAGCTTCCGAGGATAGTCTCCGTCATAACGTAGATAAAGCCGTTTTTCCTGCACTCGGCAATCATCTTGTACAAAACACGGTAGAAAAACGTATACACAAGGTATACCATAGTAACTACCTGCCATTGCGTAAGGAACTGTGTTTCAGTAAAGTACCCGACCACGGTTAAAAGCAGGCAGAACGCCCCGTAAATCTTACTGACCGCGCCGATTTTCCTGTCGTGACCCGCCATATCAAGGAAAAAGCCGAACAGCGGAACCATAAAATACAGCGCGGTAATTTCGAGGTGCGAGGTAATATACGAGTTCCGTAACAGGAGATATATGTATTGCGTCCGCGTAATCCCGTAAAGCGCGGAACAAAGCGAGGCGAGCGCGTAAACAAGGTTTATCTTATCCTCCGGGTCAAAGGCGAAAATCATTAAGTGGTAAATGCTAATCATTATGTACACACCGACGAGGATAACGAGGATTATATCGGCGTGCTGCCTGAATATCGTGTTATAGTCCTCGACATAGTACGGAGAGGTCAGCCAGAAACCTACGTCATTGGTGTTAGCGTTACCGATAAGCCTGAACGCGAAGTAGTTGTCACCCACCTTGAACAGCGAGGCGCGTATAGGGATATTGACGCCGTTTCGTGCGGAGGGCAGCGTTATATTGCCCTCATCGTCAACGTGCCATTCGGAATGAGCGAGGTAGCCGTTGAGGTAAATTTGCCAGTTATTGGCAATCCCCGCGAGATAGAGCGACTGCGGACTGTCGGTATTAGCGTTAATGTACGCCATCTGTTTTTCCGGAATGTAGACGCGGATAAGTATAGTCATCTCAACAAAGTTAGGCTTCTGAAACGAGGTCATAAAGGTCTTTTCAGGCAAGCCCGGCAGGCCGGAGTTCAGAATAGTAAGCGGCTTGGAACCGCGCGGCGAGCCGTCCGCGTAAAAATCCACCCAGGCTTTGTCTGTATCCGGGCGGGCAGAAATACTGTCAATGTCAAAGCCGTAGCGCGCGTATGCCGAACACTTGGTAAGGTCGATATACGCAGGAGTTTCCCCGCCCCGCGATATTCGTATGTAACTGAACAGCGAAAGAGCGATAACAGCCAGCACCAGCACACTATATAGTATAGGCACGGCTACACTGTAACGTTGTTTGGTTCTAATCATAGCGGCAATACCTCAAACAAGCGGTAATAAAACATAAAAGCAACTATAAGCTATTATATCACAATATCCAATATTTTGCAAGAGGGGAGTTGTACAGATAACAGTTATCAAATATCAAATATCAGAGACGTGGGTTTGGACGGGGATACGCCGCGCACGGCGCGGGGAAACCACCCCGCCGCCTGCGGGCGGCACCCCTCCCAAGAGGGGAATGGGGACGCACACGTGGGGTGCGGGGTTGCGGAAGCCTCCCCCGTAAATTCCCCTCTTGGGAGGGGTGGCGCGTAGCGCCGGGGTGGTTCCCCCGCAGGGCGCAACCCCCGTCCACCGTCCCGGCGCAATGCGCCGGGACAGGGCAGGGCTTCGCCCTGCCCGTCATTGCGAAGCCGCCACCGCACTTGCGATACGTACCATTGAAACGCGGCGAAGCAATCCAGGGTTGACGTAGTATCCTACGATACGTACCGTATGTTGTCCCCCCGGCACTGGATTGCTTCGCACCTGTAACGCCCTACGTATCGCGGGCTTACCGGTGCTTCGCAATGACGGGGGCGGGCGCTTCGCCAAGGGAAGCGCGCCGGGAGTGGACAAAACACGTTGCGGCTTGTAGGGGCGAGGCTTGCCTCGCCCGGTTGGTTATATACAAGGCTTTTAGGCAACCGGGCGGGGCAAGCCCCGCCCCTACAAACCGCAACGCAATTTATCCGCCCTCGCTCAAAACTTTATCTCATACTCAAACTTCAGCTTCTTATAATAATCAAGCTCTATCAAATCGGTCGGGCGAACGTGTCCCGCCTTGTTATTAAAATATTGCAGACCCGCGTATTCCAGCATCTTATACACAAACTGCGAGCAGAACATTATATTCGGCTTAAACGAACGCTTTGTCACTAAGCCTATCAGATTATACGCGCTGCCCTCCTTGTTGATTGCCGCGATTTTGTCTATGATAGCTTTTTTCTGTTCCGTAGTCGTTTCAAGGCTGTAAATCAGCACCGAAGCGTCCTTTTTCTGGTGGAAATACTCCAGTATTTCCGGGTTCATACCGGGCGGGTAGACATTCGCGCCGCCGTTGTAGCTTATAATCGTATTAAGGTCATAGTCAAACGACAGGGACGCGTGATTATAAAGCTTCTGCGTAAAGAGCGATATAATTTCACTCGCCGCGCTCCCGGTATTAGAAATGGCGAGGTAAACGCGGGCGTCGCCGAGGGTCGCGTAGGCGCTCTCTATATATTTTTCAGTCAGAGTGCCGTTATTCACATACTGCGTCGCGCTGTTATTCCGCAAATCCTTAAGAAGCGCTCTAAGCTTCTCCGGCGTAAAGCTCTTGCCCACTTTTGTAACCTTGTCAAGGATAGCGCCTATTGCCTCCTGCCCGTTGCGAAGCTCCGCGAAGGTGATAGTCGAGATGTCCTCAATAGACGGCAGATAGAAAGTCGTGTTCTTGTTAATCACGACGAGCTGCTCAACAAAAAACGGCAACAACAGCAGCAAAACGGCAAACACCTTGCCCGGGTAATAAATCAAAGTCCCCTTAGAACCAAAAACCGCGATAACAGTAAAGACAATCTGAATAGCCAGCCCGAAGCCGTAGACGACGCATAAACCAAGCTTAACCCGCTTGCGAAATTCACTGAGCAGGGTACGAATTATCATTCCTACAGTAAGAAAACAGAACGTAATAACCATAATCGTCAAATTAGCAAAAAGAAACAAGCCAAGCATAAAAATAAAAGCAATCCACTTAATAAGCCTACCGCGCAAGTATAAGTCAACCAATCCCGCCGTCCCCCTTCTTGATAGTATAATAAAGCCTAAAGTATAAACAAACCTATTATATCACCCCGGCAAGCCATTTGTCAAGCCAGCTTACGTTGTAGAAGCGGACAAATTACGTGAGGCTTGTAGGGGCGAGGCAAGCCTAGCCCGGTTGTAGGGGCGGGTTTCAAACCCGCCCTCGTGCGCTGTCTCACGTCCAACGTCCCCGCGCAGTGCGCGGGGGGCAGGGCAAAGCCCTGCCCGTCATTGCGAAGTGCCGCAAGGCTTGCGATACGTAGAACGTATAGGCACGAAGCAATCCAGTGCCGGGAGCGTAACATACGTCTTACGTACCTACGTATCGCAGGGTTCTACGTCAACCCTGGATTGCTTCGCCGCATTTCATAGGTACGTATCGCAAGTGCGGCGGCGGCTTCGCAATGACGGGCTGGGCGAAGCCCAGCCCTGTCCCGGCGCATTGCGCCGGGACGGCGGACGGGGTTACGTCCGCGCACGGCGCGGGGAGGGCGGGTTTGAAACCCGCCCCTACGTCCACCCCGCGCACGGCGCAACCAAGCGTCCAAACCAATCGTCTCTGATATTTGATATTTGATAACTGTTATTTGTTATTTGATAACTGTTATTTGAAAAAAACTCTTGACATATCGACAAAGCTGTGTTATACTACGAATATCTAATAACATAGAGGTATCCGCCGATGACCGCTCGCTACTCGTTTTATTTTAGCTTTAGCCGTAACTATTTTGGTTATGGCTGGTTTAGCTTTGGCGAATAGGCGGGTAGACGGAGTAGCGGCGATTAGTAAAAATCAACAGCTCTGAACCCGTGAAAAGGGTTCGGGGCTTATTTATTTTCAGAGGTGTAACGCGTATGAACACAAAAACGCTCAAAGTCAACGCAAAAAGCCGCGGGTACGATATAACAATCGGCGGCGACGGGCTTGCGGCACTATCCGCTATACTTGGCGAACTCGGTAGCGGCGGCGCGGTAATTGTCACGGACAGCAACATTATGAAACTCTACGGTGAAACGCTCGGCGACTTCCCGGTGCTTGCCTTAAAACCCGGCGAGGAGAATAAAACGCTCGCGGCGGTTGAGCGCGTCTACCACTTTTTCACAGAACAGAACCTGCACAGAAACAGCGTAGTCGTAGCACTCGGCGGCGGCATAGTCGGCGATATGACGGGCTTCGCGGCGGCGACGTATATGCGCGGCATACGCTACATACAAATGCCGACGACGCTCGTGGCCTGCGTGGATTCCTCCGTAGGCGGCAAAACGGGAGTAAATCTCGCGGAGGGAAAAAACCTTGTCGGAGCGTTCTGGCAACCCTCGGCGGTGATAGTAGACGCAAGCTACTTAAAGACCCTCCCAAAGCGCGAATACCTGGCGGGTATGGCGGAAGTAGTCAAATACTTCGCGCTGGGTGAGCGCAAAATAGCTGAAACTACCGAAGTCAGCGAGCTAATCTACCTATGCTGCAAGGCAAAAGCGAAGGTAGTAGCGGAGGACGAACTCGACACCGGGGCGCGTATGTATTTGAACTTCGGTCACACCTTCGGACACGCTATAGAAAAATACTACGCCTATAAACGCTATAACCACGGCGAGGCGGTGGCAATCGGTATGAGGCTCGCACTCGAGGTCGGGCAAGCTCTGGGCTTGACGCCAAAAGCCGCCGCCGACGAGGTTTTGGAGCTTGCGGCAAGAAACGGGCTTGACACCGCTTTGGAAATTTCGCCGCGTGAGTTACTCCCTCTAATGCTCGGCGACAAGAAAAATTCAAACAGCAATATAAAGTTAATTCTCCTGCGCGATATAGGTTTGCCTGTCGTCCACGAGATTTCGCTTAAAGAACTGGAGGGGGTTTTTAGATGAATATAACGGTGACGCACCGCCCAAGCGGCGAAATAAATATCCCCCCCTCCAAGAGCATACTTCATAGAGCAATAATCTGCGCTTCTCTGGCGGGCGACAATCTTAAAAACTCGTTTACCTCGGACGATATCGCCGCCACAACGCACTGTATGAACGCGCTAACAGAGGGCAACGCAACACTCGACTGCGGGGAATCCGGCTCAACACTGCGTTTCCTATTGCCGCTCGCGCTCGCGCTGGGCAAAAGCGCGGTGTTTACAGGGCGCGGGAGGTTGCTTGAACGCCCTATGACGGTGTTTTTAGACGAGCTTCGCAAGCACGGCGCGGCGATTGAGCAGACTGCAAGCGCGATAAACGTTTCAGGCACGCTGAACCCCGGTACTTATAATCTCCCCGGCGACGTTAGTTCGCAGTTCATAAGCGGTCTGCTGTTCGCCCTGCCACTCTTAGAGGGAGATTCGACAATACGTTTGACTTCCGTATTGCAATCCGCGACTTATGTAGAACTCACGATTGACGAACTGAAAAAATCGGGTATTCAACTAAGCAAACGCGGCTACGGCTTCATTATCCCCGGCGGTCAAAGTTACGCAAAACGCGCCGATTACACGGTAGAAGGTGACTACTCGCAGGCGGCGTTTTTCCTCGTCGCAAGGGCTTTTGGCTGTGACCTTACGGTTAAGGGGCTTAACCCGGACTCTAAGCAGGGCGACCGCGCTATAGTGTCAATTATCGAACGCGCACAAAGCGGCGCAATAGACGTTGACGCGTCAAACATTCCCGATTTGGTGCCGCCCGTTGCCGCCCTGCTGTCGCTTACAGACGGCGTTTCGAGGATTTATAATGCCGGACGCTTGCGGCTAAAGGAATCCGACCGCTTGCAGACTGTCGCGGAAACGCTTAACACGTTAGGCGCGGATATCAATATCGACGGTGACGCGCTTATAATAAACGGCGTTAAAAATTTCAAGGGCGGGACGGTTACATCGCACGGCGACCACCGCATAGCGATGATGGCGGCGGTAGCGGCAATCCGCGCGGACGCTCCCGTAACTATCGAGGGCGCGGAGGCCGTAGCGAAATCATACCCGAATTTCTGGAACGATTTTTCACAGGGAGGGGAACAATGAACAGCACTCACGGCACTAATTTCCGCGTTTCCATATTCGGCGAATCGCACGGCGAGAGTATCGGCGTTGTGATTGACGGCCTGCCGCCCGGCTTCGCGCTTGATACGGGCTTTATAAAGAGCGAACTCGCCCGCCGCGCCCCGGGAAACAGTCCGAACGCCACGGCAAGGCGCGAGGCCGACGACTTTACGCTTATGTCCGGCGTTTTCAACGGTCTGACGACCGGCGCGCCGCTTATGGCGCTGTGCCGCAATACCGACACGCGCAGTCACGACTACGAGCCAAACTTCCCGCGCCCCGGCCACGCGGATTATGTCGCAAACCTCAAATATAAAGGCGCAAACGATTATCGCGGCGGCGGCCATTTTTCCGGGAGGCTGACGGCTCCGCTCGTGTTCGCCGGGGCTATCGCGAAGCAGCTCCTGAAAGAGCGATACCAAATCGGGATAGAGGCGAAAATTGTCAGCATACACGGCGAAACTGAAAATATCAATGAGGTTATACGTCAAGCCAAAGAGCGCGGCGACTCCGTAGGCGGCGTTATCAACTGCACGGCTCTGAACATACCACCCGGCTGGGGCGACCCGATTTTCCACAGTCTCGAATCGGAGATTGCCGCGATGATGTTCTCTATCCCCGCCGTAAAGGGTATAGAGTTCGGCGAGGGTTTCAAATTTGCGGATAAATATGGTAGCGAAGTTTCAGACGGTCTGACATACGAGAATGGCAAGGTCAAATACCTGGCAAACAATAACGGCGGCATAAACGGCGGCATTTCAAACGGCAACACGCTAACGTTCAACGTAGCGTTCAAGCCTACTCCGACGATATCCGTACCGCAGCAAACAATAAACCTCAAAACGGGCGACACCGTAACGCACAGTTTCACAGGCCGCCACGACCCCTGCATAGTCCCCAGAGCCGTCCCCGTAGTAGAGGCGGTGCTCGCGATAACGCTCGCGGAATACATCAACTAAAATACCTGCCTATAAAAGTCAACCCCCAAAATGAAGAAAGTAGAGAAAAATTTTGATATGGCAAAACGGACAGAGCTACGCGAACGGTCAAGTTTGGTAAAATTTTACACTTGCCG
>JAISJH010000041.1 GCA_031261635.1 Oscillospiraceae bacterium | reverse complement strand
GGCAAGTGTAAAATTTTACCAAACTTGACCGTTCGCGTAGCTCTGTCCGTTTTGCCATATCAAAATTTTTCTCTACTTTCTTCATTTTGGGGGTTGACTTTTATAGGCAGGTATTTTGTCGGTGGATTGTACGTTGTAGCTGTTCTAAAAACCGGTTTGTAGGGGACGATGCCCACATCGTCCCGCCGGGTTTATCCCGTTAAATTCTACGGGCGGGGCGATGTGGGCATCGCCCCCTACACGGTTGTTCCGCAATTTTCAAGCCTGACGGTTCTATCTTACGCTTCGGGTTATTCGACGCCGGAGGGTAAAAACGTTATCGCCGGCTTCCCCGTTTTCGCGTGAATGTGCGTGTCGCAGCGCACTCCGTATACGTCGAAGATGTTTTTTGGCGTTAGCACCTCCTCCGGCCTGCCTTGCAGGACTATTGAGCCGGATTTCAGCACGTAGATACGGTCGCAGTAGAGCGCCGCCATATTCAGGTCGTGGATTGCAGACAGCACCGTCACCCCGAGGCGCTTGACAAAATCGAATATTTGCAGCTGGTAACCTATATCAAGGTGGTTAGTCGGTTCGTCGAGCAGGAGGAAATCGCACTCCTGCGCTATAACCCGCGCGATTAGGACGCGCTGTTTTTCGCCGCCTGAAATGTGGAGGTAGTTGCGCTTCGCCATATCCGCCATTCCGAGGTGTTCGAGCGCGTGGCGAACTATGCGCCTGTCGTCCCCGTTGTCAATGTCGAAAAGTTTCTTGTGCGGGCTTCTGCCCATCGCGACTATTTCCTCCACGAGGAAGTCGAAAGGCACGTCGTTCTCCTGCCCGACAACGCCGAGTTTCAGCGCGGCGGCTTTATGCGACAGCGAAAAGAGGTTTTCGCCGTCCAGCGTAACCGTACCGCTGTCCGGGGTCAGAGCGCGGTAAAGGTTTTTCAGAACGGTCGATTTTCCGCTCCCGTTAGGGCCTATGAGACCTATGAACTCGCCCCTGTCAACGCTTAGGCAAACGTCTCGCGCCGCGTCCGTTTCGCCGTAGGAAAAATTCAGTTTGTCGATTACGAGCCTTGTCATTTTGCTGTAGCTCCTTTCTTTTCGCGTGAATTGCGCTTCAGCAGGAAAATGAACAGCGGTCCGCCGATTATCGCGGTAAGTATGCCGACCGGCATTTCCTCGGGCGCGAGTACCATACGCGCCGCAACGTCCACCCAAACCACTAAAATCGCCCCAAGCAAGGCGGAAACCGGGAGAACGCGCCTGTGGTCGCCTCCGACAAGTAAGCGCGTAAAGTGCGGAACCATCAGTCCCACGAAACCGATAGAGCCGGACACCGCGATTGTAACCCCCGCCATAAGCGAGGCCACTAGAACGAGCGTTTTTTGAAGCCGCCGCACGTTTATCCCGAGCGCGCCCGCGCTTTCGTCCCCCAAAAGCAGTAAATTCAAGCCCCGGTAGTTTATCATAAGCACTGCCATACACAGCAGCAGCACGGCAAGCGGCAGCGTCAGATAGCCCCACTTCGCGCCCGCCAGACTGCCGGACATCCAGAACGCGGCGTTGTGAAGCCCGAGCGCGTTCGGCGCGGAGAGCGTGATTATCCGCGTCACCCCGTCCATAATCATCGAGATAGCTACGCCGGACAGCAGTAACTGCGTAATATTTATACGCCCGCGAACCCGCGAGATTGTGTAGACGAATATAATCGTCACGGCCGAGCCGATGAACGCCGAGATTGACAGCGAGTACCGCCCGAAGAACGCGAAAACTCCGAACAGCATACCGAGCGTTGCCGTAGCCGCCGCTCCCGACGAAACGCCGAGGATAAAGGGGTCGGCAAGCTGATTGCGTACAAGTGCCTGCATTGTAACGCCGATAACCGCGAGCGACGCGCCCACGATAACGCCGAGGCAGACCCGCGGCAAACGCAGACCGATTACAATGTTCTCGTCAAGCCGCGCCCAGGTGCGTGAAATGTGTTCACCGACTACAGGCAGGCGCGACAGCAGTATTTTAGCGACATTGCCGGGCGACACGGTTACAGGTCCAAGCCCGATTGCAAGCAGCAGCGACAGCACCGTTACTGTCATCAGTAAAACGACAATCACCGGCATATTAGGCTTTGCGCGGTTGAAAAGGCGTTGAGTAAGCCCCGTGGGTAACATTGCGTTCCTCCAAAAAGAAAAAAGCCAAACTAAACCGCTTCCGCGCGGTTATAGTTCGACTTTCGTAGTCAAGTTATATGTATAGCAAAAGGAAAAAGTCTAGCCGCCGGCAATTCATTCGCCGGATTGCCAATAGTATAGCACAAGGCAATAAGGCTTGTCAAGGGGGTTTTTATTAGTTAACAAATATCAAATATCAAATATCAGAGACGAGAGTTTGGACGGAGGTACGTCCGCACGGCGGCGACGTATCCCCGTCCACCGTCCCGGCGCATTGCGCCGGGACAAGGCAGGGCGTAGCCCTGCCCGTCATTGCGAGCCGCGCGAAGCAATCCAAGCCCAGTACCCTCGTCCTACCCTCGTCTTACGTCCCCGCGCCGTGCGCGTGGTGCGCCGTCCCGGCGCACCGTCATTGCGAAGCACCGGTAAGCCTGCGATACGTAGGACGTTACAGGTGCGAAGCAATCCAGTGCCGCGAGCATAACATACGTCCTACGTATCGCAGAATTGTACGTCAACCCTGGATTGCTTCGCCGCATATCATTAACTACGTATCGCAAGTTCGGTGGCGGCTTCGCAATGACGGTGCGCCGGGGCGGCGCACCACGGGCAGGGCAACGCCCTGCCCTGTCCCGGCGCATTGCGCCGGGACGGTGGACGAGGTTACGTCCGCGCACGGCGCGGGGAGGGCGGGTTTGAAACCCGCCCCTCCGTTTATTGTGCGACCCGCAACCCCCGTCCAAACCAAAAAAGCCCCCCTCTTTAGAGGGGGGTGCCGCCCGCAGGCGGCGGGGGGTGCGTACCCCCGTCCAAACTTTCGTCTCTGATATTTGATAACTGTTATCTGAAAAACTCTCTTGACAACTCCCGCGATTCGTGTTATACTAAAAAGCAACTCGTGAATTGAAAGTATTCACAGACCATTATTTTTTTACAGGAGGCATATTTATGTACACCGCTCACAAGAAACTCATCTCTCTGCTGCTCTCGCTTGTTCTGGTTCTCGCTATGCTGCCGTCGGTTTTTGCCGCGGAACCCGTTGTATCGGTCAGCACCTCTAAACTCTCCGTCAACGATACGGCTATTAACGTGTTCGCGTCCTATGTTATCGACGGACACAACTATCTTAAGGTCGGCGACGTGGCCTATCTGCTGAAGGACACTCCGGCGAAGTTCAACCCCACTTTCTCAAACGGCGTGATTGACCTCAAAACAGGCACGGCCTACGCCGGAACGCCCAGCGCGACAAAGCCCACGGACACAAAGGCTTTCGCCGGAACCGCGGCCTCGAAATTCACTCTCAACGGCAAAGCGTTCAACGTAAAAGCCTACAGATTTGAGGTTAAGCCGAATTTCTACGAGACCTACTTACAGCTCGCGGATTTTGAACAGCTCGGAGTAATCGCGACCTTTGCGAACAGCACGGTTACGCTTCGCACTGTGCCGTCTGAAAAGACTACGCTGACGATTCACGCGGCGGCGAGCCTTAATAAGGTGTTCCCGCTAATCTACGACGATTTCCACGCGAAATATCCGAATGTAACGGTCGATTTCAACTTCCTCGGTTCGGGCGCGTTAGTGACCCAAATCAAAGAGGGCGCGCCGGGCGATATCTTCGTTTCCGCCGATAACGCCAATATGGACAAGCTCGCGGAGGAGATTATAACTGATACGCGCAAAGACCTCCTGCGTAATTCACTCGTTCTCGTAGTCGGCAAAGACAACCCGAAGGGTATAACGTCCTTCGAGGACCTGCTTGACAAAGCCGGCAAGGACGACGTTATAGCAATTGGCGAAGCAAAAGCCGTACCCGCCGGAGCGCGCGCCCGCGAGGTTTACGACTACCTCAAACTGGCTGAAAAGCTCGACGCGCTGACGCTTACGCTCGACGACAGCGTGACGAAGGTTCTGAGCCACGTTTCAAGCGGCGACGCGATTGCCGGCTTCGTCTACAAAACCGACGCGCTGTCTGACGAAAACGTCAAGGTAGTGGCAACGGCCGACAAAGCCTGGCACGCGGCAATAGTCTACCCGGCGGCGGTGCTGAAGGAATCTGAAAACAGCGACGCGGCAAAAGCGTTCATAGACTACCTAAGCACAGCCCCGGCAATAGCGCACCTCGAAGCGGCAGGCTTCGTACTGGCGTAGCGGTTAAGGAATGAACAAATTGCGCCGCAATTCGTAGGGGCGGGGCAGGGTAACGCCCTGTAGGGGGCGGGGCATTGCACACTTTTGTAGGGGGCGATGCCCACATCGCCCCGAAGAATTGCTCAAATGTACGTATCACGCAAAATGGAAAAATTCGGTGGGACGATGTGGGCATCGTCCCCTACGAACCGCAACAATTATTTGACACGCTCTAAGATACGAGGCTAGCCGCAATTTTAATACACACCAAAGGGGTGAGGTAATCCTCGCCCCTGTACGAACATACGGAGAGATTGCATATGCTGTCACCGGTTATAATTTCAATGGAGGTCGCTATTCCGGCTACGTTTATAACGTTTCTGCTGGGCTTGCTTGCGGCGTGGAAAACCGTGCGTTTGCGGCGTGTTAAGGGGATACTTGACGGCGTATTTACCCTGCCGATGGTGTTGCCGCCTACTGTTGTGGGTTTTTTCCTGCTGCTGATATTCGGAAAAAACGGGCTGTTCGGGACCTGGCTGTCGGAAATCGGGTTGCCGGTAGTGTTCAGCATACGCGGAGCGGTAATCGCTGCGGCTGTAGTATCGTTCCCGCTGATGTACCGCACGGCGCGGGGAGCGTTCGAGAGTATGGACAGGGAGCTAATCCTCGCGGCGCGGGTGTGCGGAGCGAGCGAAACACGGATATTCTGGCAAATAGTGCTTCCGACCTGCCGCCCCGGAATAGCCTCGGGAACAATACTCGCGTTTACGAGGGCCTTGGGAGAATTTGGAGCAACGTCAATGCTTGCGGGCAATATCCCGAAGCGAACGCAAACAATGTCGCTCGCGATTTACTCGGCGGTACAGGGCAACGACCGCGAAAGCGCCTACGCCTGGGTAATAGTGATAACGCTGATATCGTTCACAACGCTGTACCTGATGAACCTGTTTGAAAGCGGCGGCTTCAAGAGGAAAAAAGACCCGTCATAAGATTTGTGATTAGCGTATCTAGCCCGGCGCGTGTATAAATACCTGCAACTTGTAGGGGCGGGGCTTGCCCCGCCCGTCATTGCGAAGCCGCCACCGCACTTGCGATACGTAGCGGTGAAATGCGGCGAAGCAATCCACGGTTGACGTAGAATTATACGATACGTAAGACGTAAGACGTAAGACGCAAGACGTAAGACGTATGTTATCCCCCCGGCACTGGATTGCTTCGCACCTGTAACGTCCTACGTATCGCGGGCTTACCGGTGCTTCGCAATGACGGGCAGGGCTACGCCCTTGCCCCCGCGCACGGCGCCGGGACGCAGACGTAGGACGCAACCCCGTCCAAACCCCCGTCTCTGATATCTGATATTTGCTAACTGTTAACTGTAACAACGTCTCTGATATTTGATATTTGATAACTGTTATTTGTTAACAGTTAACTGTTAACAGTAACATTCCGCGATATCGCCCGCTCTGCGGGGGCCAAATTCGTAGGGGATAGTGCAGTTGTTTTCCTGTTCGTACTGGCGTATCAGTTCGAGAACGGTTGTGCCGGTGCCGGTGCCTATGTTTTTGATGTAGGCGCCGGGTTTTTCTGTTTCGAGCGGAGCGATGTGGCGTTTAGCGATTTCCGTGCAGTCGATGTAATCGCGGACGCAGGTACCATCGCGGGTCGGGTAGTCGTTGCCAAAAACTATCAGCTTATCGCGCAAGCCCTCGTGAACCTGCCTGATATAGGGGTAGATATTGTTAGGAACACCGCGCGGTTTTTCTGCTATCGCGCCCTTAATGGGGTTGAAGTAACGCAGAAGCGTAGCGGTAAACAGCGGGTGAGCCGCCGCGTAGTCGAGGATAATCCGCTCGGCAAAATATTTCGTCCAGCCATAGGGCGAATTGCAATGCCCGGTAGCGCTGGTTTCCGTATAGGGCAGCGACGCGGCGGGGTCGTAGACTGTCGCGGACGACGAAAAGACGAAGCGCGTCACGTTATGCGCCTCCATAACCCGAAGCGTCGTAATAAGCCCCCCGAGATTGTTCTCGTAGTAGTCAAGCGGCTGCTCGACACTGACGGCAACGGCTTTCAGCCCCGCGAAGTTGATTACCGCGTGAAAATCGTGCTTATCAAAGACAGCGGAGAGCGCGGCGCGGTCGGTAACGTCAACCTTATAAACGGTAACGCCGTCAAGGCGCGGGTCAAGAGTTTCGTCGGAATTGGAAAAATTATCAACGATAACGGGTTCGTAGCCGGAGTTCAAAAGCTCCAGAGCAGTGTTGGAACCGATATAGCCCGCTCCGCCCGTAAGCAAAATCTGCTGCTTCATATGAAAAATCTCCTTTTTTTATGCTTGACAAAATTGCGGGGACGTAGTATAATGTAGTTACTAAAAAACGAGAAGCGTTGCCGGTAACGGTTCTTCGCCCTCGATTAAGTTACTTTAGTAGCCGCCCATTCATTAGGCTGAGGGGGCGGTTACTTCATTTTTTATGCTTGACAAAATTGCTACGGCGTAGTATAATGTAGATACTAAAAACGAGTTGCGTTGCCGGTAACGGTTCTTCGCCCTCGATTAAGTTACTTGCTAAAAGTAACCGCCCACACTATGGGGATAGAGGAGGGGCGGTTACTTCATTTTCGCGGCTAGTAAAATTCGCAATGCCGCTAGAGTGCCTTTGATTACCAAGACCAACCGAGCG
The DNA here is from genome assembly GCA_031261635.1 of Oscillospiraceae bacterium. GTDB lineage: Bacteria > Bacillota > Clostridia > Oscillospirales > Oscillospiraceae > JAISJH01. The sequence continues at coordinate 3,560 of JAISJH010000041.1, read as the reverse complement.
TACTCGGGTACTATTATGTACAAAAAGTTCAGTAACCACATAGACATCACCCTCCTTTCACGGAGGGCAGAAGCTAACCGCTACCACGGCGGCTTACTAAAGGCCCCGCTGCAACGTAATTTTATTATAGCATATATAATTTTAATATTCAAGAGGGCAACTGTAGGGGCGAGGCTTGCCTCGCCCGGTTGGGTATACAATAAACCCCGGGCTCGTAGGGGCGGGTTTCAAACCCGCCCTTCCCCGCACATCGCCGCCCTTCCCCCGTCATTGCGAAGCACCGGTAAGCGTGAGATACGTAGGGCGTTACAGGTGCGAAGCAATCCAGTAGTAAACGCCAAAGACACGTATCTACGGCTCCCGGCACTGGATTGCTTCGCGCCTATACATTCTACGTATCTCACGCGTATCGGCGCTTCGCAAAGACGCGCACGGCGCGTAGACGGGGCGTGTAAACGGGACTTTAACGCGCGGAAACAACAAACCCAACCCGCGCCGCTATTCTTTTTCTATCCTATAATCAGCAACCTCCGAACTCTTTCTACTGTTGCAGTCCACGCACAGCGTCTGCAAGTTCTCAACGTTTGACTTACCCCCGAGCGACAGCGGGAGTATGTGGTCGATAGTGATATTGTCCGACACGCCGCATTTCTGGCAACGGTACTTATCGCGGACGAAAATATAATTCCGCACGGTGGGGGCAACCGCGATGCTGCCCTTTTTCGCTTTCTGCGAGGATTCGTAGCCCGTGTAGGCCTTGTAGCGCATTTTATTCAGGTCCTCAACGGCCTGCTTCTCCGGGATAGTCGCGTCCTCCGGCACAAAGAATTTCGCGTATTTCGACTCGATAGCGGTCAGACGCCCGTAGTATTTCACGGGCGACGGCTCCGGCTTCGGAAGCTCGACCCCGGCGAGCGCGCTGAGTTGTTCGCAGCCCTTGTCAAGTTTAGCTATATCACCGCGGATTGTCCGGGCGATAGCTTCAAGTATTTCAGCCTCGGAAACAAGCTTTTTACGCGCCGCCTGAAAATCCGACAGCGTACTTGTAGCGGCGGCTTTCAGCTCGTTCAGGCGCTTGTTTAACGTGAAAACGTCAGGCAAGGGGGTAACCGGCTCCGGCTCGGGGAAAAATTCCTCCGCTTCCGGCTCCGTATCCGGCTCCGTATCCTGTTCCGGCACTTCCGGCGTAAGCTCCGGCTCTGTAACCGAAGTTTGTTCAATAATTTCCGCGTTTTCAACAACAACGGCAACGGCAATGGCTTCGCCCGGCTCGTCCGCTTTAAGCGGCGCAAGCGCGTCGTTAACCGCCAATTCCCCGCTCGGCGCGAGTATTTCATTCTGCATAGCAATCCTGTACATCTCGGCTCCTTTACGATTTCAAAACCATTATAACACATATCGCAAAGCTTTGCAAGCCCCTTGCGCGGCGGGGTGTGGAAAATATACGTTGCATTTCGTAGGGGCGGGTTTCAAACCCGCCCTCTCCGCGCACGGCGCGGGGGCAGGGCAGCGCCCTGCCCGTCTTTGCGAAGCCGCCACCGCACTTGCGATACGTACCGAGATATGCGGCGAAGCAATCCAGGGTTGACGTACAATCCTGCGATACGTACCGTATGTTGTCCCCCCGGCACTGGATTGCTTCGCACCTGTAACGCCCTACGTATCGCAGGCTTACCGGTGCTTCGCAATGACGGGCGGGGCAAAGCCCTGCCCTCGCACACGGCGCACTGCGCCGGGACGGTGGACGGTGGACGTGGGCTTGGACGAGGGTACTGGGCTTGGATTGCTTCGCGCGGCTCGCAAAGACGGTGCGCCGTGCGGCGCACCACGCGCACGGCGCGTACGGAGAAGGGCGGGTTTGAAACCCGCCCCTACGAAATTGCGCTATAACTTTACCGCCCGACCTTGCCGAATTTTGCCGCGCTTCCTAATTCTTCCTCTATCCTTAGCAGGCGGTTGTATTTCGCCACTCTGTCGGAGCGGCTCGGCGCGCCTGTTTTTATTTGCCCGCTGTTTACCGCTACCGCGAGGTCGGCGATAGTGGTATCCTCGGTTTCGCCGGAGCGGTGGCTTATGACCGTTGTATAACCGGCTCGCTGCGCCATTTCTATTGTTTCAAGCGTTTCCGTCAGCGTCCCGATTTGGTTTACTTTTATCAGTATCGAGTTCGCTACGCCAAGCGAAATGCCCTTAGAAAGACGCTGGGTGTTCGTCACAAACAAGTCGTCTCCAACCAGTTGCAACTTATCGCCGAGTTTTTCAGTTATCAGCTTCCAGCCGTCCCAGTCCTCCTCGCCTAAACCGTCCTCGAGGCTTATTATCGGGTACTTCGCGGCGTAATCCTCGTAGATTGCTACCATTTCCGCCGCGTCGGCCTTTTTGCCGAGCTTCGGGAACGTATACACGCCGTCCTTGTACCAGTCGGCGACCGCCGCGTCAATTGCGATGCGGAAATCCTCGCCCGGCTTGTAACCCGCCTTGCCGATTGCGTCAACTAAGGCTTTCAACGCGTCCTCATCGCTCGCGAGGTTCGGCGCGTAGCCGCCCTCGTCGCCAACGCCCGTTGCCGGAACGACTTTTTTCAGCGCGTGGAAAACTTCGGCGCACATACGAAGTCCCTCGCGGAAGTCCGGCGCGGAAACCGGCATAATCATAAATTCCTGTATGTCAACGTTGTTCGTAGCGTGCGCCCCGCCGTTAAGTACGTTCATCATCGGCAGCGGCAGCGTAACGCTGTTAACCCCGCCGAGGTAAAAATACAGCGGCAGGAGCAGCGAATCGGCGGCGGCTCTCGCTGTCGCGAGCGATACCGAGAGTATAGCGTTCGCGCCGAGCCGCGACTTATTCGGCGTACCGTCAAGCTCAATCATCGTCTTGTCAAGGATTGCCTGGTCGTAGGCGTTATAACCGATGAGCTTGTCGGCGATTTCAGTATTGACGTGGTAAACGGCCTTCAACACGCCTTTCCCGCCGTAACGCTTCGGGTCCTCATCGCGAAGCTCGCAGGCTTCAAACTGCCCCGTGGACGCTCCCGAAGGCACGGCGGCGCGTCCGACGGTTCCGTCGTCAAGCGTGACCTCAGCCTCAAGAGTAGGGTTCCCGCGTGAGTCAAGTATTTCGCGAGCGTAAATGTCGGTAATCTCGGCAAACTTTGTCATAGTTACAATCCTCCTATTTATAGTTAACAGTTATCAAATATCAAATATCAGAGACGTTGTTACAGTTAACAGTTAGCAAATATCAGATATCAGAGACGGGGGTTTGGACGGGGTTGCGGTACCCCCCGCCGCCTGCGGGCGGCACGTGCGCTCTCTAAAGAGGGGGGCTTTGGAGGGGGCGCACACGAAGGTTGCGTAGGGGCGGGTTTCAAACCCGCCCTCCCCCGTCCCGGCGCCGTGTACGGGGGCAAGGGCGTAGCCCTGCCCGTCATTGCGAAGCACCGGTAAGCCCGCGATACGTACAAGGTTACAGGTGCGAAGCAATCCAGTGCCGGGAGCGTAACATACGGACTACGTATCGCAGGATACTACGTCAACCCTGGATTGCTTCGCCGCATATCA
>JAISJH010000089.1 GCA_031261635.1 Oscillospiraceae bacterium | reverse complement strand
CACTTATGCTATTCAAAAAACTTGTTACCCTTTGCGTTTCAATTGCGTTGCTTTTGTCACTTCTGCTTGTCCTTAACGCGGGAGCGTCGAACATTTCTATATTGATTAACAACGCGCCCTTTGTCGCGTCGTCGGACTCTTTCCTCGTTGACGGCGAAACGTATGTTCCCTTGAAGGATTTCACCTACGCTATTAACCCGGAGGCTCAAATCGACTGGGACACTATAAGCCGGAAAATTAGCGTCTATTCGCACGGAATGGATATACACTTATCTTACGGAGAGGATTACATATCGGTTAACGGGCGGTACCTGTATATCCCGAACGGCGTGTTCGCGAATAACGGCGTTACGTACATACAGCTCTGCGGTTACGCTAAAGCGTTGGGAGCCGCCGCCGTGTGGAGCCAGTCGCTCCAGTCCGTCTACGTCAGCTATAGCGGTACTCCGCTGAGCCTGCCGGGCGGGGCTTACGATGAGGACGATTTATACTGGCTCTCGCGCATTATTTCCGCCGAGGCAAGAGGTGAGCCGCTGAAAGGGCAAATCGCTGTCGGTAATGTCGTTCTGAACCGTGTGGCTTATAAAAGTTACCCGAACACTATTCGCGGCGTAATCTTTGACAAGGTGTCAGGTATACAGTTCACCCCGATTGCAAACGGCAGTATCTACGACGAACCCACGGAAAAAGCCGTAATAGCCGCAAAACTAGTCCTTGACGGAGCGAACACAGCGGGTGAAAGCCTGTTTTTCCTAAACGAGCGCACAGCGACAAGCGCCTGGGCGCCGAGACACAGAACCTACTACGCGTCTATTGGCAATCATAATTTTTATCTATAATTAACGTACCGGGCGGGTGTTGAACCCGCCCGGTTGTTTTTTGGGGGAATGTAAAATATATGCCGCGATGTGTAGGGGCGGGTTTCAAACCCGCCCTCCCCCGCCGTCCCATTCCCCTCTTGGGAGGGGTGCCGCGTAGCGGCGGGGTGGTTCCCGGCGCAACGCGCCGGGTAGGGGCTTGGACGCGTTACGGGGGTTACGGGGGTTTAGTAACGGGGGTCTTGCGGCTTGCGAGCCGCGCTTGTGAGTCTCTGGACGGGGGTTGCTGGGGTTTCGCGGCTTGCGAGCCGCGACTTAGGGGCGCCGCCCCTAAGTACCCCGCCGCCTTTTGAAAAAGGCGGGCGAAAACTTCATTGCTATAGATTAAAACGTTAGGGTTATTGCGTAGTCGTCGCAAATTATGCGCTCTCCGCTGTCGTCTACTACCGTGTTAAACCCGTTTGGTAGCTCTATTTGCAGCTTCTTTTGTTCCCCCGCTTTCACAAACGGCTTCGCAAACGCGCACAATACAGCGTTCGGCGGCGCGTAAGGCGAATTGCATTTTACATAAACCTGCAGAACGTCCTTCGTATCCACTTTGCCCTCGTTAATCACGTCTACCGATAAGATTTGACCGCTCCGCTCCCATTTGACTACCTTGCAATCGCCGTAAGTCAGACCGTGACCAAACGGGTACAGCACTTCGCCCTCGTAGTAGCGGTAGGTGCGGTTTGCCATCGCGTAATCAGTGAACTCGGGGAGGTCGTCGGTTGATTTATAAAACGTTATCGGGAGTTTGGCGCAGGGGGACGCTTCGCCGAACAGGAGCTTCGCTACCGCTAAACCTCCGCGCCCTCCGGGGTACCACGCGTCTAGTATTGCCTTACAGTGAACGTCGGCGCAGCGCAGGTCAATTGCCGACCCTGCCATAAGCACTAAAACAATCGGCTTGCCTACAGCCGTCAACGCTTCAAGCAAGCGCCTCTGCGGCTTTGGTAGGCGCAGGTCTGTCTTATCGCCGCCCAGACGTATTCCGTCTGTATCGAAGTAACCGCCGAAGGCCGCCGGATTTTCGCCCTCTGTAAAGCCGCCTGTGCTGTCGTGGCCGCCCTCCTCGCCCTCGATTGTTTCATCTAAACCGAGAACCAACACGGTTAAGTCGCTGTTTTCAGCGGCGGCGAGAGCTTCCGCTAGTAGGTTATCGTTTTCCACCAGAAAATCTGTCGCGCCGCGATAAAGGTGACAGCCCTCGGCGTAATTTACGCGTGTGCCGTCGGCGGCAACGCGGCGTATTCCCTCCAGAACGGTTATGTACTCGCCGGGAGTGCCGTGATAGTTGCCTACAAGCGGGGCGCGGCTATCGGCGTTAGGGCCTATTACCGCTATAGATTTAAGGGTGTCAGCTTTCAGAGGCAAGATGCCGTCGTTTTTCAGCAGTACGCAGGTTTCGAGCGCGGCTTTGTCCGCGAGCTCGCGGTGCTTCGGGCTGTCGTTCTCCTCAAAGGGGATTGCGTCAAATTCAGAACCGGCATCGCCCAATATGCCCAAACGGAAGCGCGTGGTGAGTACCCGCGTTGTCGCTGTACGTATTGCCTCCTCCGTGACTAAACCGTCCTCAAACGCGCCTAAGAGGTGCAGGAAGGTATTCCCGCAGTTTAAGTCGCAACCGGCGTTTAAGGCTTTTGCCGCGCTCTCGCGGGGCGTTGCCGTGACTTTATGATGTAAATGGAAGTCGGAGATAGCCCAGCAGTCGCTTACTACGTGACCGTCAAAACCCCATTTATCGCGCAGTATCTCACTTAGCAGATATTTAGAACCGCAGGCGGGTTCGCCGAATACCGCGTTATACGCGCCCATTACCGCTTCGACCCCGGCTTCTTTTACAAGCGCTTCAAATGCCGGGAGGTATGTTTCCCACAGGTCTTTTTGCGAAACCACAGCGTCAAATTCGTGGCGTATAGCTTCGGGGCCACTATGTACCGCGTAGTGCTTCGCGCAGGCGGCGGCTTTCAGCGTGTCTCCCTCGCCCTGCAAGCCCTTGACAAACGCTACGCCCAGACGCGCAGTGAGGTACGGGTCCTCGCCGTAGGTCTCGTGTCCCCTGCCCCAGCGCGGGTCGCGGAAAATGTTGATATTGGGCGACCAGAACGTCAGCCCTTTATAGATACCCCTGTCGCCGTGAGCCTGCGAATAGTTATACTTCGCCCGCCCCTCGGTGCTGATAGCGTCCGCGATTTCGCGGACAAGCGCGGCGTCAAAGCCCGCACCGAGCGCGATAGCCTGCGGGAAAACTGTCGCGGTCCCTGCCCGCGCTACGCCGTGCAGGGCTTCGTTCCAGTAATTGTACTCGGGAATACCGTGGTTCGGAATTGCCCGAGCGTCATAACGAAGCTCAAAGCAACATTCCTCAACCGTGAGTTTCTCAACAAGGGCGCGCGCCGCGTCCTTAGCTTGCGAACGTGTCATAATTGTGTCCTTTCTGTCGTTGATTGACCTGATTTTTGATACAAAACGCCTCTACGGCTTTAGGCAATATTACCCATTCCGCTTCGCGCATTACTCGTTGCTGCAAGGTTTCGGGAGTGTCGCCGTCCAGTACCTCTACGGCTTTTTGCGCTATTATCGGGCCTGTGTCGGGGATTGCCGTTACGTAATGCACCGTCGCTCCCGTTACTTTTACTCCCGCCGCGAGCGCCTTTTCGTGGACGTGGATACCATAGCAACCCACGCCGCCGAATGAGGGCAGAAGCGACGGGTGGATATTGATTACCCTGCCGTCAAACTCCTCCGCAAACTCCGGCGTAAGTACATACAGAAAGCCCGCAGTGACTATCAGCCCGGGGTTGTAGTTACGTATCAAGCCGCAGAGGTCGCGGGTATACTGCCCCCTGTCGCTGTAACCCTTTATATCGAGCGACACTGTTTCAATCCCGGCGCACTCGGCTCTCGTAACGGCATACGCGTTTGACGAGGAGGATACAACGGCGCGGAGATTAACGTGCGGCAGTTTACCGCGCGATTTTGCGTCAATTAGAGCTTGCAGGTTCGTCCCGCCGCCGGATACCATTATTACTACGTCCGTCATATTTCAAGCCCCCGTCCGCTTTCTACGCGTCCGATTATCCGCAAGCCCAGGCTACGCGCGGTTTCCGCTTCGCTCTCCGGGACTGCGAGAACCATACCCACGCCCATATTGTATGTGTTGAACATATCGTGTTTTGATACGTTTCCCCTTATGGCGATTTGACCGAATATGTCCGGCATAGTCCAGTGGTCTGTATCGAGTTTTGCGCTTAAACCCTCCGGGAACATTCTCGGTATGTTTTCTATTAAACCGCCTCCCGTGATATGCGCTATACCGTTGATTGTGAGCCGTTTATGAAGTTCTGATAAATCGTTGACGTAAATTTTTGTAGGCGTAAGCAATTCGTTCAGTAAATCCGTATCATTACAATTCTCAACATCAAAAATTTTGCGGATTAGCGAAAAGCCGTTAGAGTGAACGCCGCTTGACGCTAGACCTATCAGTAAGTCACCCGCTTTGACCGCGCTACCGTCCAATATTTTAGAACGGTCAACTACGCCTACGGCAAAACCCGCGAGGTCGTAGTCGTCCGCGTCCATTGTTCCGGGGTGTTCGGCGGTTTCGCCTCCTACGAGCGCGCAGTTTGACTGGATACAGCCCTCTGATACGCCTTTTACAATGTCCACTATGCGCCCAACGTCTACCTTGCCGCAGGCTATATAGTCGAGGAAAAACAGCGGTTTTGCCCCGCTGCACAGTATGTCGTTTACGCACATCGCCACGAGGTCTATTCCCACCGTGTCGTGTTTATTGAGAATTTGCGCTATGCGGAGCTTTGTGCCTACACCGTCCGTACCGGAAACAAATACAGGCTCGGCTATGCCATTGAAATCAGGGGCGAAAAAACCGCCGAAGCTTCCGATGCCGCCCAGAACCTTACCGGGTACGCGCTCGTTTTGAGTAGCCCGCACGAAACCCTTAAACGCTTCGACAGACTGATAGCCGGCGGTTATGTCTACCCCCGCCGCTTTGTACGCTTCGCTGTAGCTTTGCATAGTTCGTAACCTCACACATTTCCCCCGCATAGAATGACCAAATTGACATTGAGGTGTAAAATGGTAATTATAGCGGGACTAATTTTAGTATTCGCCGGCGCGACAGGCTCGGCGGTAAGTTTTTGCACGGGCAAATTACATACGGCACTGCAAGGCAAAACCGGCAGGCTTTGTACTGGTCTTATAATGTTCGCGGCGGCAATATGGGGTCTGCTAATACCCGCGATACAGTCAGGACTGCCGATAGAAATTTTAGCGGGAATAGCGGCGGGTATCGCGGCGGTAACGGTTGTAAGCCGTGTGGAACTATTGCCGTACAATCATAACGAACGCGCCCTGCTTGTGGCGTTAACGCTTCATAATGTGCCGGAGGGGCTTGCGTCGGGGCTTGCTATCGGAAGCGGCACGGCCTCCGCCCTGCCCATTATAATCGCCGTAGCCGCGCAGAATATCCCGGACGGAGCTATCGCCGCCTTAGCCTTTTCAAGCGCGGGAGAATCAAAACGCAGAGCCTTCGCATTAGCGACGCTGACAGGCGTAATAGAGTTCCCCGCGGTTATAGCGGGTGCGCTATCAGCCTCAATTGCGGAACCGATTATGCCCTTTTTATTATCCTTCGCGGCAGGAGCGATGTGCCTGGCCGCTGCGCGGCAGTTAACAGTTATCAAATAGCAAATATCAGAGACGGGGGAGCCGCTGCGCGGCAGTTAACAGATATCAAATATTAAATATCAGAGACGAAAGTTTGGACGGGGGTTACGGTGCGGAGAACGTATCCCTCGTCCTAACCCCACGTCTCTGATATTTGATATTTGATAACTGTTATTTATCATTCAGTTCCGCATCTTTCTACGCTGGTTATGCCGTTTATGTGGCGTATTTTTGTTATTGCTGTTGAGACGTCTGTTGTGTCTGTTACTGTTAGTGAGATGTATATTGTCGCTACGGCGTTTGCGTTTGTTGAGGCGTTGAACGCTTTTGTTCCCAGTTTTGCGCTTGATATCGCGCTTGCTATGTCTATAATCAGCTCTCCCCTGTCGGCGGCTACTATTTTTATTCCCGCGAGATAGGCGCGGCTCTGCGTTCCGTCGCCCCATTCGGCCGGAACCCACTGGTCGCGTTTATTGTTCCGAGCCTTGTCATTGAGGTAGTTCGGACAGTCGGAGCGGTGGATTGACGTACCGTAACCGCGCGTATTGAACCCTACAATCTTATCGCCCGGAACAGGCGAACAGCACTGCGCGAATTTTACGGCGATATTGCTCTCGCCGTCTACAAGCACCTCGCTCGCGTCAATATGGTGCTCGGCTTCGTGCTTATGGTGCATATCGGAGGACGTTACGCGCTCGCGCAGTTCGTACTCGTGTTCCGGGTAGAGCTGATTGCGTTTTATAAGCTCGTCGCGGACGCGGTTAACCGCCTGTATTGACGAGCGGCTCCGTATTCCGATTGAGGCGAATAAATCGTCCGGCGTGGCGAAGTTCATCTTTTTGATGACCTCCGCAAGCGCCCCGCTCTTGATAATCTCGTTTAGGATAAGGTGAGAGCGTTTAAGCTCCGCTTCAAAAGCTGATTTTCCGAGCGCGACGGTTTCAGTTCGCCGCTCACGTTTGAACCATTGCCGTATTTTTCCCCGCGCTTCGGGGCTTCGCGCCTTTTCAAGCCAGTCGAGCGAGGGGCCGGAGGAGGCGCGGGACGTTTCGATTTCCACAACGTCCCCGCTTTGAAGTTTATAGTCAAACGGTACAATGCGCCCGTTGATTTTTGCCCCGGACATATGGTTTCCGATATCCGAATGAAGCTTATAGGCGAAGTCAATCGGAGTTGCTCCGCTCGGAAGCGTCCGCGAATCGCCCTTTGGCGTGAAAACCATTACCTCGTCGGCGAACATATTCGCTTTCAGCTCGCGCTGGAATACGTCAGGGTCAAGGTCGTCAGACAGCGAGAGCATATCGCGTATCCAGGCGTAAGTTTTTTCGTCGTCCTGTTTAATCGCCTGTTGTCCGCCGCTTTTATATTTCCAGTGGGCGGCTACGCCGTACTCTGCGAGGTTGTGCATTTCGCGCGTTCGTATCTGAACCTCGAAAAGCACGCCGCTGCGCCCGATATAGGTATTGTGGATAGATTTATAGCCGTTAGGTTTGGGTCCCGCTATATAGTCCTTAAGTTTTCCCGGCGCGGGGTGATACAGCTCCGCGGCTATTCCTAAGACGTGGTAACACTCGCCTATGTCGTTTGTGATAATCCTGAACGCGCAGAGGTCGTGTACCTCTTTCAGTCCCTTGTTCTGACTGTACATTTTCCTGTAGATACTGTATAAATGCTTCAGTCTGCTCTGAACCTCGGCCTCTATGTGTTCCTCTTTCAGCCGCTGTTCAAGAGCTTCCTTGACGGATTTCATAAATTCGACAAGCCCCGCCTGGTTCTTTTCAAGGAAATCGTTTATTTCCTCGCAGGCTTCGGGGTCGAGATAGGGGATTGAGCGGTCCTCCAGTTCCCACTTGACGCTTTGCATACCGAGGCGGTGGGCTATCGGCGCATAAATCTCTATTGTTTCAGCCGCCTTCTCGCGCTGTTTTGCCGAGGATTTATAGTCTAAAGTTCGGAGGTTATGCGTTCTGTCCGCGAGTTTTATCAGCATTACGCGCACGTCCTTAGCCGTCGCGAGGAGCGTCTTGCGTATGTTCTCCGTGGCCTCCTCGTCCTTGCTTGAGTAATTTACGCGCGTCAGCTTCGTTACTCCCTCTACCATATCGGCGACTTCCTTGCCGAAGATTGTTTCTATATCGCCGTAGTTGACCTCCTCGCAGTCCTCAATGGTATCGTGCAACAGGCAGGCCATTAAGGCGGCTTCGTCAACCCTCATTCTTTCGGCGTAAATCAGCGCGGTGGCTACGGGGTGCGTGACAAAGGGCGAGCCGTCGTTGCGCTTCTGACTGCCGTGGTACTTCCGCGCAAAGAAATACGCCGCGCGCAAACGCTCAACGTTAAAGTCGGGATAGTCAGCAAGAATCACACGCTCTAAATTGATATAAAGCGCGTCAGTCGTATCGCCCTCGGTAAACCCGAGTTCCAACAGTTGTGAGATTTTGCGTTCCATAAATCCCCTTAATGTTAAATAACAGTTATTAAATATCAAATATCAAATGCGCCGCGCGGCGGCGGGCGAACTCACGCAAACCCGCGTATTTGATATTTGATATTTGATATCTGTTAACTAGAAGTACATATACAGCATACATTGCAGCATACCGTTGTAGAGTTTGCGGCGTTTTTTTGCTTTTGCTCCGAAGTCGCGCTCGAAGTCCAGGTCTGCTGTTAGTAGGTATAGCGGCTTGTCTCGTAGTATTTCGCCGAGGGCTTTGTAGAGTTTTGCCGCTTCGCTTGTTGTTGAGAGGCGCTCGCCGTATGGCGGGTTTGCAAGGATTATCGCGTCCCCGGGGTAGTCGCGGGTTCGCGCGTCGGCTGTTTCAAAGCGTATGATGTCGGCTACTCCGGCGCGTTCGGCGTTTGCCCTCGCGTTTGCGAGCGCCGCGCTGTCGAGGTCGCTCGCTATTATGTGGTAGTCGCCTGTGAACTCGCGGGCTTTTGCGTTGTCGCGCTCACTCTGCCATACGTCGCGGCTTAAAAAATGGAACGCTTCGCCGACGTATTTGCGCCCCTGCCCGGGTGCGATATTCCGCGCGTTCAAAGCCGCCTCAATAGCTAAGGTTCCCGAGCCGCAGAACGCGTCAATCAGCGTCCCGCGCCCGCGATAGCGCGAGAGTTGCACAATCGCCGCCGCAAGCGTTTCGCGAAGCGGCGCCTCTACCGGCGTATCGGGGCGGTAGCCGCGCTTGTGAAGCGCCGCTCCGCTTGTGTCGAGGTAGACACGCACTGTGTCGCTCATTATATTGAAGCGTACCGGATAGGTTATGCCGTCCTCCGGCATACGCGTTATACCGTAGGCTTCGCCGAGCCTTGTTGCCGAGGCTTTTTTGATTATCTTTTGGCAGTCGGGTATGCTCATTAGCTTGCTTTTTACGCAGCGTCCCGTTACCGGGAAGGCTCCTCCGCGCGGAATGTATGTTTCCCAGTCGATTGCCTTGACGCCCTGGAACAGCTCCTCGAATGTGGTCGCCTTGAACTCCGCGAGGCGTATTAGCACGCGCTCCCCTGTGCGGAGGTTGATATTTGCCCGCGCTACTGCCGCCGCGAGGTTGTCGGCGGTGAAATTTACGCGCCCGTCCACAGCCTCCACAGCCGCAAAGCCGAGGCGTTTCAGTTCGTCGGCGAGTAAGCCCTCTAAGCCGAACAGGCACGGTACAGTAAGCGTCATACGCGTCTCTTTCCTAATTAAAATTGAATAGTGAATAGCGGCGAAGCAATCCGGTGCCGGGGGCGTAACATACGTATCTTTGGTTTGTACTACTGGATTGCTTCGCACCTGTAACGCCGTGCGTATCGCAAGCTTACCGGTGCTTCGCAATGACGGACTCTTGAATCGGTACCTTTTGAATACGCAGTCAAAAACCCGTCAACCCCCGCGCCGCACGCGACCGCAACCCCGTCTTAATTGTCAATTATCAATTATCAATTGTCAATTGTAAAACCCCGCGCCGAGCGCGGAAACTGATATTTGATATTTGATATCTGATATCTAATAACTAAATATCTGCTATCTGATAACTGTTAACTGTACCGGGCAGTGGTCTGAGCCGTATTGGTGGGGTAGTATGGCGGCTTCGGTGACGCTAGGAAGCAGGCGCTCGGAGGTTAGGAAGTAGTCGATACGCCAACCTACGTTGTTAACTCTGGCGTTTGCGCGGTAGCTCCACCAGGAGTAGGCGTCTTTAGCGTCGGGGTGCAGACGGCGGAATGTGTCCGCAAAGCCGCTTTGCAGGAGCGCCGTGAATTTTGAGCGTTCCTCGTCTGTGAAACCCGGGTTTCGACGGTTGGTTTTTGGGTTTTTGAGGTCTATTTCGTTGTGGGCTACGTTCATATCGCCGCAGATTATTACGGGGTTTTCCCTGTCAAGCGTTAAAAGGTAGCTTCTGAACGCGTCCTCCCAGTTCATACGGTAGTCAAGGCGGCGAAGCTCGTCCTGACTGTTCGGGGTATAGACCGTTACGAAGGTGAAATCGTCGTAGCGGAGCGTTATGACGCGCCCCTCGTTATCGTGTTCGGTCTGACCTATGCCGTATGTAGCTGATTTAGGCTCGGTTTTTGAAAAGACCGCCGTGCCGGAGTATCCGGCTTTACTTGCGCTGTTCCAGTAGCTGAAGTAGCCGTCAAGCACAGGTTCGGCAAGCTGTTCCCTACGCATTTTGATTTCCTGCAAGGCGAGAATGTCAAAATCCGGCAATTCGGCGAAATGCCCCGATTTTATGCAAGCCCGCAAACCGTTAACGTTCCAGGAGAGGAGTTTCATTTTTGCAAATCTCCGTTTATTGTGACTGATGAAAAGGCTACGCCACTGTCAATGTCAACCGTAGCGGTTACAGTTGTAATGTCAATCGGAACGTACATATCGGCGGGTATTCTGAGCGTGAGCGTCTTAACCTTGCCGTTGTCTATGAGTTCCTGCATAGACCTGTAGGGCATACGGTACTCAATCGCGAGCGTGTCCTGCTTGAAGTTAGAGTTTGGCACCATATAGCTTACGCACCACTCGTCGTTGCCGAGAGTTGTGAAACTGTCCTCGATGTGAAGCGCGCCGTCGGTTGAGGGGAGAATGACGACTTCGCCGTGGAACCAGTTGACTGTAATTGCCTTGATTACGTTTAGCCTGTCGCCCTCGACTGTGCCGCCGCGATGCTGATAAAAACGCTGGTCGGGGTAGGTGTACCAGCCCTCCGCCTGCATTTGTTCTACGCTTCCCATTGAGCCGTCCTGCGGCTCGTTCATTTTTTGGATTACATACACCGCGAGCGCGATTAGTATGGCGACAAGGAGAATTAGCGGTACGAGTATTGACTTGCGCTTTGCCGCGCTTTGGCCGCCCGCCGCGTCTGTCCGTTTGTCGTAGTTGTCAAGCACTTCCTCAAAGGTCGGGAGGTCCTCGGTGATTTCCTCGTAGGCTTCCTGCTCCGTCATACCGTCCGCAACCATTTCAGCGTAGCGGCGCAGAGCGGAGCGCACGAGGTCGTCGCGCAGTACCGCCGCGAGGTGGTCGTTCGGAAGCTGCCCTGTACGTTCGATGACGTCGTTTTTTAACTGTTCTGTCATAATGTGTATAACGCTTTCATTGCAGAATAAGTCGAATGTAAATCGGCTTTTGAGATTAGCTCGTATGGTGCGTGCATAGAGAGTACGGGGACGCCCGCGTCGATAGTTTCAATGTTTCTCTGCGCGAAGTATACCGCGAGCGTCCCGCCGCCGCCCTGGTCAACTTTGCCGAGTTCGCCTATTTGCCAGCGCACGTTGTTTTTCGCGAATAGTCCGCGAACCGTTGATATGGTTTCAGCCGAAGCGTCGCTTGAACCCGATTTGCCGCCGCGCCCGGTGAATTTCATTAGGCATACGCCGTAGTTCAGCTTCGCGTTGTTGCGCTTGTCGCTGACCTCCGGGAAGTTAGGGTCAAAGGCGTTGCAAACGTCCGCTGACAGGCAGAAGCTCTCGGCAAAGCAGTCGTCGAGGCTAACCCCCTGCGACCTCGCAAGCGAGCCGATAAAGCGGTCAAAGGCGCGGGACTGCAAACCAGTAACGCTCTCGGAGCCTATTTCCTCCTTGTCGGCTAGCAGACAAACCGCCGTCCGCGCGGGTGTTCCCTCGATATCAAGTATAGCCGTCAACGCGGCGTAGCTGCAAACCCTGTCGTCGTGGCCGTAGCCGCCGATTAGCGAGCGGTCGAAACCTATGTCGCGGACGTCGTGCGCCGGGACCGCTTCGAGTTCGGCCGATATGAAATCTTCCTCCGTTATGCCGTACTTTTCGTTGAACAGCGTCAAAACCGCGAGCTTCGTCTTTTCCTTAACCTTATCGTCTTTGCCGGCTTCGGGAATTGTTCCGACTATAATATTCAGAGCTTCGCCGGGGAACGCGTCTGCCAGCACCTTTTTTGCCTGGTCCTGTCCCAAGTGCGGCAAAATGTCGGAGATTACGAAGCGCGGGTCGGAGAGTTCGCTTCCGATTGAGACGTTTACCTTGCTGCCGTCAGCTTTGTATATAACTCCCCTGATTTCGAGCGGAATGGTGTGCCACTGGAATTTCTTTACGCCGCCGTAGTAGTGCGTCTTAAAATAAGCAAGCTCCGAATCCTCGTACAGCGGATTAGCCTTAAGGTCGAGGCGCGGCGCGTCAATGTGCGCTCCCGCTATATTGACCCCGTTCGACAGCGGCTCGGAACCGATTACCGCGAGGGTAATCGCCTTGCCGCGGTTGACGGAATAAATTTTGTCGCCGGGTACGGCTTTTTCGCCGTGAACGTATTCGCGGAAGCCGCGAGCTTTTGCGAGTTCAACTGCGCGTTCCGTACATTCGCGCTCTGTACGCGCGGCCTGTATGAAGGCTTTGTAACCCTCCGCGTAGGTAGAGATATCCGCGCGAAGCTTGTCGTCGGCGGTTTCGTAAATGTTCTTTGGCGCGTGAAGTAAGTCGCTCATTGTTGTATGTATCCTTTCGTGATGTTATGTAGTCCGCAGGGGCGGGTTTCAAACCCGCCCGAAAAGCAACGTTACGCGTTATTCGAGGCTTATTATATAGTCGTATACCGGCTGGCCGCCTGTTACTATTGTCAGCTCTGTGCTGTCTGTTACCGTTAGGTTCAGCGCGTCCTTATCCGCTCCGCTCCCGAGGTAGACTGTTACGAACTCCGGGTCTTTGCGTATTAGCTCCTCGTTTACACGGTTTAGTAGGAGCCTGAAATCCGGGGTTGCGAACAGGAGCTTGCTCTCGATTAGCGCGAGCCAGTCGCCCTCGAAAATGCTTGTGTCGTCGAAAACGCTGTCGCGGGCGGCTTTCGTTACGCTTATCGTCGTAACGTTTTCAAGCGTTGCGGTCATATCTTTAGCGTTCGCCTCGGCGTTGCCGTCCGGGTTAAAGGCGAGTAAGGCTGAAACTCCCTGCGGGACTGATTTTGAGGGTATGACAATAACCTTTTTGCCGCTTATTTGCGGAGCCGCCTGTTGCGCCGCTAAAATGATGTTGCTGTTATTCGGCAGTACGAAAACGGTCTTAGCGGGGGTTTTGTTTATCTCGCGGATAATATCCTCTGTGGAGGGGTTCATCGTCTGTCCGCCGGATACTATGCGGTTAACGCCTAAATCGCGGAAGATTTTAGCCAGTCCGTCACCCGCGCAGACCGCTACGAAGCCGTAGTCCTCGGTGGGTTCGGCGATTTCCGGCTCCTCTACTGACGGCGCGGCTTCCTCCGCTACTATAGATGTATGCTGGTTTCGCATATTCTCTATTTTTACCGTAAAGAGCGTTCCGTAGGTCAGCGCTTCGGTCAGTACGTCGCCCGGCGTGTCCGTATGCACGTGAACTTTTATTATCTCGTCGTCATCGACTACGACAATGCTGTCGCCGATTGCGTCCAGGAAGCCGCGCAGGAGATGAGGGCTTTTGGGGTTAGACGTATCGCGGGTTACGATAAACTCCGTGCAGTAGCTGAACGTTATATCGCCCTCGTCAAAGTTGCTGAACGTTGCTTTATCTGCCTCCCCGCCGTGTTTTGAAACCTCGATGCGTTCTCCTTTTATGCCGAGCTCAAAGGCTTCGAGCAGATAGACGTAGCCCTTACCGCCGGAATCAATTACTCCCGCCTTTTTAAGCACGGGGTTTTGATTGATGGTATTGGCGAGAGCCGCCTTGGCGGCCTCAATCGTATAGGCGAGCATTTCTTCAAACGAGATTGCCGCGTGATTGGTGCAGGTGTCACAGGCGGCCGCCGCCGCGAGGCGCGAAACCGTTAGAATTGTCCCCTCCGTGGGCTTCATTACGGCCTGGTATGCCGCCTTGACACCCTCGGACAACGCCAGCGCGAACGCTGAGGGAGTTGCCCTGTCAATGCCTTTCAGCGAGCGCGCGAAGCCTCTGAAAAGCAGCGAGAGTATTACCCCGGAGTTGCCTCGCGCTCCGCGAAGCATTGCGGCGGCTACTGTGTCGGCGACTTTTGAAAGGCTCATCTCCGCGCCGGAGCTTAGAGCCTCCGCCGCCGCTCCCGCAGTTAGTGACATATTTGTGCCGGTGTCGCCGTCCGGGACAGGGAAAACGTTGAGGTCGTTTATTATTTTCTTCCTGTCGTCCAGTATCGCGGCGGCGTTGCTTATCATATCGCGGAAAATTTTACCGTCTAGGCTATGCATATCTGACTTCTCCATATCGTCGAGTATTGCGGCAGCGTTGCTTAACTTGTCGCTAAGGTTGTTGTTATCAATGCTGTGCATATTTACCCACTCCATTTTCTAATCAATCATTACGGAATCAATGTAGACGTCAACCGCGTCTACTTTCGTTCCGGTGTCGCGGTTTAGCTTGTAGGCTACGTCCTCAATAATCGCGGAGCAGATTACGGGGAGGTTGACCCCTGTTTTCGCGACGATATGAAGCTCTACCGAGATTGAATTGCCGTTATCCGGGTCAACGGAATAGCTTATGTGAACGCCTTTGCCAACAACCTCGCGTTTAAGCAAATGCACCAGGCCGTCGCTGACCGAACGGTACGCCATACCGCGAACGCCGAAGCAGTTAGAAGCCGCCGCGCCCGCAAGGGTTGTGAATACCTCGCCGGTTATGATAATCTCGCCCAGCGGTGTTTTTTGTTTGAGCATATATAATCCTCCAAGTGGCTTGTATTTCTGTAGGGTTAATCCCCGCGCCGTGCGCGGTATCTTATATCTGATAATAGACTAAAGAGACGCTCCCGGCACTGGATTGCTTCGCCGGTTTCAATGCTACGTATCTTGAACTTTCCGCGGCTCGCAATGACGGACTTTTGACCCTCGCAGTGTACACGCAACCCCCGACCTAACCTTCGTCTCTGATATTTGATATTTGATATCTGTTATCTGTATCAAGCCGGGTATCCTTTTAGGATTATCGCGGCTTTGTTTTTCCAGTAGCGGGCTTTGAAGCGGCGCTGACCGTTTTTTACGAGTTTATCGAGTTTTGCCCGCGCTTCGGGCGAATAGCCTTTTTCCGCTAGTTGCGCGGCTTTTTTGTATAAACCCTCGAATTGTGTTATATAGGTTAGGTCGTACCAGAAGTTTATTTCCTCGCGCCCTGACAGCGCCCGTTTATCGGCTGTCCAGTGTTTTTCAAACTGCTCGCTCATCGGCGCTTCCATACGGCGGTTGACCTCCTCCTCGGTAATTAGCCCGCGCTCTATAGCTATCGGGATAATATCGCTCCCGGGGAGGTAGTCCAGCCCGTGCATTTGAAGCTCGAAGGGTCTCGCGATTTTCTGCGTCAGCTCGTAGGTTTCGCGCATCGTTTCGGGGGTTTCAAACTCGTGCCTTACCATTAGGTCGTATATAACCTGCGGGACCCTGCAATCCGCCAGCACCCTGCTTGATTTGAGTATATCATCGTTGCTCTCGGGGCGGTGGAAGGCGTCCTTCCGTATAGCCGTTGAGCCGGACTGTATGCCCATTACCGCCTTATACAGCCCCGCCTTTCGCAGTTTACGTATAGTATCAGGGTCGGTTTTGAGCGGGTGGCACCAAATCTCGAACGGGAGGTTTATTTCAGCCTTATAACGCTTGACAAACTCGTCAACCCACGCGGGGTCGTCTGAAAAAATCTCGTCCCAGAAGTGAACTACGACGAGCTTCTTCATCTTGCGCTTCGCCTGTTTAAGCTCCTCAATAACGTTATCGACCGAGCGGAAGCGGACATACGTCCCGCCGCCCTTATTGACGCGCATAATGTTCACGGAGCAGCAATACGTGCAGTGGAACGGGCAGCCCCGCGACGCGCTCATCTCATAGCTGAACGCTGAAATCTGCGGGTCGGTTTTTACAATCGTATCATTATCAATATAGTATTTTTCGCCCTCGCCTATGCGCGGTATTCCGAATTTGTCAAGGTCTGTCAGCATAGGGCGGATTGGGTTTATTATAACCTTGCCGTCCCCGTCTTTATAAGCGAGGTTTTTTATATCGTTCGGCGAAGTCCCGGCGGACAGTGCCGCGGCAAGCTCGATGACGGTTTCCTCACCCTCGGCGCGTATTACGTAATCTGAGAACTCGAGGCACTTCTCGGGGAATAATGTCGCGTATACCCCTCCCCAGACCATCGGCGCGAGTTTTCGTATATCGGCGTTTAGCTTCCGCACGACCTCCTGATATGCCGATACCATTACGCTCGAGCCTATGAACAAGGGCTTTGCGTCCTTAATAAAATCGTACAGCAGTTTTAGTTCAAGCTCCGTGGGGTACTTAGGCTTCAGCGAGTTATACGCCTTGAAAAAGACTACGCGAACGTCATAGCCCGCGGACAGCAGGGCGTTCTCCAGATAGCGCACTCCCAAAGCCTTGGTGTTGTAGAACGCGATGAGAACGATGGTTTTGTTATTCAAGTTAACTACTCTCCCTCTCTGATAGTATAGCATTTGCACTCTAATATGAGTTAGTATAGCACAGAAAATCCCGCTTGTCAACCGCGAAAAAAGGCTTTGCGGATATTTTTCCCCGTTAATAGTTAATCAGCGCTTGCAATGTTTGGAGTTTTGTGATATAATGATAAAAATATTATTTGTAACGGAGGTAACTTATGTTCTTTCACAAGTACAGCAAACTAAGCCCCGAGGAAGTCCGCTCTAAGTTCGCGGCCGTTCCTAAAGCTTCAAGCCCGCTTGCGGCTCCTAAACGTGACAGGCTCGTTGACTGTTCGCTAAAGCTCACAGGCGAATTTGCTCCCGACCTCGCATACAAATTCATTGATACCGAGCGCGTTACCGTCACTGAGAACGGCAAGAGCTACGATACCGCGTTTTCAGTCGCCGTAATAGGCCCTGTATCGGTGCTTACGCACCAGGTTCCGGGCAGCGACCGCACGTTTACGGTTATCCTTGACCTCGATACGCTGCTTGTAACGGTATTCGAGACCTGGTTCGGTATAACCGTCCCGGTAGGCGGCAACCTCTTTGGCGGTGAACCGAGCGGCTCACGCGATATCTACCGCGAGGTTCAGCGGCACTACTGGTTTGGTTATGCCGTTTCCGAGAACGGTCGGTGGAGTAAGGAGGCACCTGTAAAACTCCATACCTCAACTAACCGCCTTGAAGGTAAAGGCTTATACTGGGAGTTCGCTCACGGTAAGCGGCATTTGACGTTCTTTCCGTCTATTCTCTGTTCCACAACCGTCGAGCTTAACCACCAGGGGCTTTTAGGCGACAGCATTACGATTACCACTCCCGCGGACTACATTAAAATTACCGACGAGTTCTATATCTACGCTAACTGGGAGGCCGAGTTTTCAGGTATCGGGCATATCGCCGTGCTTGACCTGTTTGAGTTGAAAGCCCTGACGCTTACTATAGGCTTTGACGAGAACGATGCCGCGCTCTACCGCTTTGTCAAGGCGGGGCTCACGGTTACCGGCGACGCGGCGCACCTTGAACACATCAATAACCAGGGCGAGGACCTCAAAAAAGACGCGGGAATGGCGCTCGAGGGCAAAGGCGCGCGCTACGCCTACCGCCCGGCGGATATGCACCTCCCGATGACGCGCGAGGAAGTTGTAAAGGCCTGTACTGAAAAACAGGCTATCTATGAGGGTATGAGCATTATGTCCTCGGCGAACGTTATGCCCTTTACCGATTTTCTTGCCGGCAAAAAGTTTAGGGTTATACTTGACAATGAAAAACACGCCGCCGCTCCCTGGGCGGGCGATAATAAAGCCGTTTATGAATACGAGGTTATTGACGGTGAAAACCTTAAAGTTAGTATCAATGGCGGCTCGTATACGCTTGAAAAATACCGCGCCTTTGAACCCGCTAAGGATATCTATTTATTCTCGCACCAGATTACCGGCGACCCTAATTTCCTGAACCTTACGGTTGCGGCTGATTTCAGCACCGGGCTTGTGACTGTCGTTCACGGACAAATCGGCAGTTGGCTTCACCCGCACGAGGCGAGCGGGTACGCTAAATTCGGCGTATTGGAGTATCCCGGCGTTACGCCTCCCTTTGCGCGCCGCCATCACTTTACGACTGACCTCGTTGGCAAATCCTACGCGTGGAGTTACAGCGACCAGATGGCCTCGATTCACGTTTACAGCTCGCCGGAGAGCTATTCGTGGACTATCTTTACCGGGGAGAACGCCGGCGGCGCGTCCTGGAGCAGTCCGTGCTTCTATATAAAACTTCGCGACGACGCGTACCTTTTCCAGTGGGTTGAGGAAAACTGCAACGGCGGTCAGGGGCTAATGGTGTTCAACCCGTACATTATGCACGACGCGGGCTACTTCTACGGCGCAAGCGAGAACGGCTTACAGCTGACTATTATGGGCGCGTATGCGCGTAAGGTCGGCAGTTTTGATATCGCTAAATATTTCAATTGAGTTTTTTTCGCGATAATAACGCGATTTGCACCATTTCGTAGGGGCGGGTTTGAAACCCGCCCTTCCCGCGTCCACCGTCCCGGCGCAGTGCGCCGTCTTTGCGAAGCACCGGTACGCTTGCGATACGTACAAGGTTACAGGTGCGAAGCAATCCAGTGCCGGGAGCGTAACATACGGTATGTATCGCAGGCTACTACGTCAACCCTGGATTGCTTCGCCGCATATCATTTACTACGTATCGCAAGTGCGGTGGCGGCTTCGCAATGACGGGCAGGGCGTAGCCCTGCCCTGCCCCGGCGCATTGCGCCGGAGACCACCCCGCCGCTACGCGGCACCCCTCCCAAGAGGGGACTGGACGCGCCCGCGCACGGCGCGGGGACGTTGGACGTAAGACGTAGGAGGGCGGGTTTGAAACCCGCCCCTACGTGTTTTGTGCGTTTATATTTACATTTTTAATACAAAGAGCGGGTTTCACACCCACCCCTTTGCTTTTCCAACTTGCGTTTGGCTTTTTTTGTCCTTTCCAACCCTCGTTTGGATTTAGGCAACGGCGCGTCTATTGCGTCCAACCGTTGATTGTGGTATAGTTATATTACACAAAGGCCTTGTGGATTTTTAATCACTACTCAACCAACAGGAGGGAAAATGTATGAACATCAATATTGGCGATAATATCGCAAGACTACGCAAGGACAAAGGACTTACGCAGGAGGCTCTTGCCGCTTCCGTCGGTGTTTCGGGGCAGGCCGTCAGTAAGTGGGAGAGCGGAGGTTCGCCGGACATTGAGCTTCTGCCGGTTATAGCGGATTTCTTCAAGGTTTCGGTTGACGCGCTATTCGGGCGCGACAAGTTCGCCTATACCGATATCAAACAGGAGTTCTACAATATGCTCAAAGAGGACAAAAGTTTTACGCGGCTGACTGAAGCCGCGTGGGGAATTAACCGGGCGATACTCTCCTCGAACTCGCTCTATGAAAAAACGTACGAAGGGCTGACGCTTGACGAGTTTATTGCGAAAGTCCAAAAAGAAACCACGGAAATTGCCCCGGAAGTATGGAAAAACCGCCCGATACACTCGGAGATTGACGCGGACGACGGACTTGTGCGCTCGCGCCTGGACACTTCGCGCCGGTACTTCCTGCTAATGCCGGAGCCAGAGGGCGGCTGGAAATTCGACGACGAAAAGCTACTAGGAACGTTGACGGAACTCGCGGAGCCGGATTTCTTTAAGGCGCTGATGTATGTCAACCGCAATCCTAAAGACAATTTCACGTTAAAATACGCCGCCGAGAAATTCGGCTGCAACGAAACCCGCGCGCTTGAACTGATTGAAAGGCTCAAATCCTACGACATTATCATCGAGGAAAACTTCGAGCTGGACGGCGGGAAAACTAAGATTTACAAGCCCTACGTAAACTCCGCGATTTTGCCGCTGCTGACGTTTGTTGAGGAGAT
Organism: Oscillospiraceae bacterium; assembly: GCA_031261635.1. Classification (GTDB taxonomy): domain Bacteria; phylum Bacillota; class Clostridia; order Oscillospirales; family Oscillospiraceae; genus JAISJH01. The sequence continues at coordinate 9,968 of JAISJH010000089.1, read as the reverse complement.
GCGGAATGTTCCGACGTTTTATTTGGGCGCGGTGCATAATACGACGCGTAAGTGGGTTGTTTGAGTTGGGGGGGTACTATTCTGTAGGGGCGACTGATGCGGTCGCCCCTACATTCTAAACGATTTATACTCTTTATTCGTACCATTGCGCCTGAGCCTGATACATTTTCGCGTACAAACCGCCGTTTGACAGCAGCGTTTTGTGGTCGCCGTCCTCAACAATTCTGCCCTCGTCGAAAACTAAAATGCGGTCAACAAGTTGCGTAATTCCTAATCTGTGCGAAATTAAAATCGTTGTTCTGTCGCCTGTTAAATCGGAAAAACTGCGGTATAAATCAGCCTCCGCGAGAGGGTCGAGCGCGGCGGTGGGTTCGTCGAGAACCATAATTTTTGCGTTCTCGCGATAGGCGCAACGCGTGAGCGCGATTTTTTGCCATTGACCGCCTGACAGGTTGTTGCCGCTTGCGCTGAAACTTCCGACTATTTCGTCAATTCCGGCGGGTTGAGTTTTGATAAATTCCCACGCTCCGGTTTTTTTGCACAAATTTTCAAGTTCACCGTCCGCGGAGGACCTGTCTGAAACTGTTATGTTTTCGCGAATTGACGCTTCGTATTTTGCAAAATCCTGAAACACCGCAGAGAGCGTTTTGCGGGTTTTGGACAAATGCGTATGAATATCCTCGCCGCCCATTGTTATCGCTCCGCTATTTGGTTCGTAAAGCGCGCAAAGTAAATTCACGAATGTGCTTTTTCCGCTTCCGTTTTCGCCTACGATTGCGACTTTTTCGCCCTCTTTGATGTGAACATTCAGATTGTGCAGAATTTCGCGTTCTATATTCGGATATGTGAAATTTACGTCTTTGAAATCGACGTCAAATTTCTCACGCGGACTTGCATTTTTGTCGCGTTTTTCGTAGTCCAAATTGTCCAAATAAAAGAAATCGCGCATATACGCCGCGTCGCTTACAAATTGTGCCGCCGCGATGAAAATTTTCGCTGTAACGTCCTGCAACTGGCTTGCCATTGTGAACACGAGCATAAATGCGCCAATACCGACCGTCGGATTGTCGAATATCTGCCGTGCTGTTATTAGCAATATGAAAACATATACGCAACTGCGGAATATGTCAGCTATGGAGTTCCAAAGGACGTGCTTTCTTGTTACGCGGTTTTTAATTTTTATATATTCCGCGTTTTGCTTTGTGAATTTGCGTTTTAGCCACGGAAACGCTCCGAAGAAGCGCGTGTCGTTCAGCGATTGCGACATTGTCGCCTCGAAAAAATACGCGCAAGCCATAAGATATTCCAAAATCCAAAAACCCTTATTGCGATATTCGTCCTCGCTGAATTTTGCCGCAATTAAAATCGCCGGAATACACGCCGCGACCAGGATTACAACAATCCAAAAATCTACCGCCCACAGCACCGCGATAATGCTCACAAATGTAATAATGCTCTGCACCCACGAGATTGTTGTGCCGACGCTGTTTGCTACGCGCTCGCCCGCGTCCGTGCCTACGAAATTTATCCGCTGTTTGAAATCGTCGTAATTTTCGATATATTTGTATTTTACGTCGCAGGTGCAACGCATTATGCGCTCTTTCATAAATTGCCGGATTTTGATTGCGTTGCGGTTCTCAAAGTAGCTGTTCAGCGAGTTCCACAGCAATTGCACAATGTACAGCACGGAGAGAATTACAAATACGCCGATTACATTTGCGACTAAGGCCTCGCTTCTGCCGTAAAGATTTTGCACTTCGTCAGAAAATTTCCGCACCGAAAGCGAAATTAACATCGGTAGAAAGGCCATTGCGAAGCCTAGCAGACTGACGATTATTGACGTCGCTCCGCGAGCTTTTATGCTGACTTTTAGGGCTTTTCCGAATATTTTTACACTCTCGGTAAAGTTTAGTTTTTGTGTATTCATTCCGCGTCCCCTCCTGATTTTGTTGTCGAATACCACTGCGCCTGTTCGTTGAAAAAGTGAGCGTACAAGCCGTTTTTCCGCATAAGCTCGTCGTGTTTTCCGCTTTCCGCGATTTCACCGTTTTCGAGCATTATTATTTTGTCCGCCATTCTCGCGAAACCCACGCGGTGGCTAATTAAAATTGCCGTTCTGCCGCCTAACATACCTTTAATATTGTTGAATTGTTCCATTTCCGCAATCGGGTCAAGCATTGACGCGGGTTCGTCGAAAATCAAAACGTCGCGGTCAGACATATGCGCCCGCGAACTCGCTACGCGCTGTTTTTCGCCGCCTGAAAGTTCCGTGCCGCTTGGGTCTTGAAATGTGCCGAGTAAGGTATCTAACCCTTTTGGCAAATTTGAAACTACTTTTTCCGCGCCGCCTTTTTTAATTGCCTCAAGAATTTTCGTGATATTTTCGATATCCTCAACCGCGCCTACTCCGACGTTTTCACGCAGCGGCGAGTGGAATATGTAAAAATCCTGAAAAAATACTCCTATTTTTCCGCGGATATAATCGCGTTTGTAATCGCTGTATTCTCGCCCTAAAACTTTTATCGTGCCACTGTCCGGCTTGTATATATTGAGCAGGAGCTTTACGAGCGTTGACTTTCCGCTGCCGTTCTGACCGACTAAAGCTATAACTTCGCCTTTGTTTACTTTGAAACTTATATCGTTTATTGTGGGTTTATCGTCGTAAGAAAATTTAAGATTTTTAACTTCAAATACGGTATTATCGTCCGCCGGAGTTTCAGCCGCGCCGCCTGTTTCAGGTTTTATCAATTCAAAAAATCCGCGCTGTTTGTCAAGCGCAATGAGGCCAAAATCGAAACGCACAATGTAGCGCGCGGTGCCGGAAATTGTGCTGTAAATATTCAGGCAAAGCGTGAACAGGACGAGGAAAACGTCCGGTGTCATTGTGCCGCGGGCGACGCTGTAAACGCTCACGCCAACTGTTGCAATCAGAAACGCGTAAAAACCCGCGCCGACTATAAAATCGCGCAGTTCCGCGGACTTTTGCCGCCGTAAATCGCGCTTTTGTATGCGTTCATAGGGCTTGCGCCATTGTTCGATTACTTCGTCCGTGTTCTCGAAAATGCGCGTTTCTTTCGCCATTCCGTGATTGTCGGACATTTTTTCGTAATATTCAATCATTCGCTCGTCATTGAAATCTTCTGTCTGATTGTAGCGTGTTTTTTTCGCGAACGCAAGGCTGATTATGAAAATTACAATTACATAAACCGCAGAAATCGCGAATATCAGTTTCGACATTGAAAACGCGGTCACGAGCAGCGCGGCAATTCCGACAATTTTCGCGAAAATAAAGCACAAACCCTCGACGAACGCCCATAGGGAATTGCCCTCTAAGATTGCGGACATCCACATATCGTTTACGTCTTTTCGTAAGAGGTCTTTCATCTCAATGTCCTGCACGCGCTCCATTATGTAGGCGTACATACCGCCAAAATACGAATCGTAGGTCATCATTCGCACAAATTGCGAATTGACCCGCGCCGACAATCCAATTGCAATCATCAAAAGTCCAAGCCCGACAATCGGCTTCACCACGTCTGCATATGTGTACGCGCCGCCGGAGAGGAAGCCGCTGATTACGGAGAGCGTTTGCTTGTTGAATTGCAGCGCGACCGCCGGAAGCACCGCGAGCGCTCCGCAAACCGCGAACCACAGCAGCATTGTCCAGTGGTCAATGTCCCAGGCAATTTTGAATGCCCAGCGAATTGTTTTGAGTTTTTGCATATGGCTTTTCCTCCGTGGTGAAATATTTTTGTAGTGTATACATTATAACTCAACTGAACGAGTTTGTCAATACATATAAACGCTTTTTTGTGTTTCATTTGAACTGTATAATAAACGCTGTAAGGCGGTGATAAAATGGACACTAACAAGAGAATCCGGCAGCTAATGACCGAGCGCAACTGGTCTGAATACCGGCTGGCAAAGGAATCCGGGCTATCTCAGTCAACGATAGCGAATATATTTCGCAGGAACACCGTGCCGGGCGTCACGACCTTAGAAATAATATGCAACGGCTTCGGGATAACGCTAGCGCAATTTTTCTGCGAGGGTAATATGGTGGAACTCTCCGACGAGCAAAAGGAACTTTTCGACCAATGGGTAACACTCACACGTGAGCAAAAGCAACTACTTTCCGAACTGATTGCGAGTTGGACGTGACGTAGTTTCGATTATAACAGTTCGCGCCGGCGTTGTCAATACCATTTGCGGGCGCGAATACTGAACTGCGTTATTTTGCGGCTGAACTGCGGTCTCTATCAAGTCTATTGTCAGCATACCGTATCAAATATTGAATAAAAAAAATTTGAGGAAGTAACGCCGCGAATTACATCTCTAAAATCATAGTAAATAGCCGCTAAAAGAGGAAAAAAGAGTATCTCCCACAAAAGCCCCGACCAAGATTTTCAAAAAATCGGGGCGTGAATATCGGCAGACTAAACTGCCGGGATATACAGGCGGTTGTCCTTAGATACCGTTGGCACAAGATTAAGTCAACGCAATAGCCCAAAGAAGAATAGCCCGAATTTGCACGGCGGCGAGGAAATTAGCAGTGTTTTCCCCTTGTTGCAATCAATTATAACATTTGCCTTTTTCGCGGAGCAAGATTTTGACTTGACAGCGAACTCAAACTGTGGTATAATAAATGTATGTGAATTAAAAAGCTTGGGAGGGTGCTTACTATGACTAAGAAAATTATTATCAGCGTACTGGTGCTAGCGGCGGTGCTGTTGCTTGTCCCGCAAGCTCTCGCCGTGGAGGGCGACGAGTTTGACATTCGATTCGGTGTGCTTGTCAAGTATAACGGTGCCGGTGGAGATATCGTTATTCCTGGCAATGTGACAATTATTGGCAATAATGCTTTTGAATATTGCTCATCGCTGACAAGTGTAACAATCCCGTACGGCGTTACTTCTATCGGCAATAATGTCTTTGCTTATTGCACATCGCTGACAAATGTAACTATCCCAGACAGTGTTACTTCTATCGGCAATAATGTCTTTATCAATACCTCGTTAAAGACGATAACAATACCGAGCGGTATTACTACTATCGGTATGGCATTTCGTGGTTGCACCTCGCTAACGAACGTAATAATACAGGACGGTGTTACTTCAATTGGCGATAATGCCTTTTGGGGTTGTATATCACTGACGAGCATTACAATTCCAGACAGCGTTACTTCAATTGGAATTGCCGCCTTTGCTAATTGCACATCGTTGACGAGCGTAACAATCCCGAACAGCGTTACTTCTATCGGGCGCGGTGCGTTTGGCAGTTGTACATCGCTGACGAGCTTCACAATCCCGAACAGTTTTACTTCTATTGGTGAAACTTTTAGTGCCTCTAATGGAGTCTCTAGTATCTTTCGTAACTGTACCTCGCTGACTAGCATAATAATCCCGGACACTGTTACTTCTATTGGAAATGATGCTTTTAGAGATTTAGCTTCGTTGACAAGTATAACAATCCCTTACAGCGTTAAGTCTATCGGCGATTATGCCTTCCATAGTTGCACCTCGCTAACTAACATAATAATTCCGGACAGCGTTACTTCTATCGGTTCTGTTCTGTTTGGTGGTTGTACCTCATTAGAAAGCATAACAATCCCGGACAGCGTTACTTCTCTCGGCTCTTATCCATTTACTGGTTGTACGAAGTTGACAAGTATAACAATTCCTGATAACATCACTTCGATAAGCATTAGTGGTTGCACATCGCTGACAAGCATAATAATCCCGAATGGTACCACGTCTTTTGAATTTTCAAGTTGTACATCATTGACGAACGTAACAATCCCAAACAGCGTCACTTCTATTTATTTTGAAAATTGCACATCGCTAACGAACGTAACAATCCCGGACAGCGTAAAGAATATAAGCTTTGTTCGTTGCACATCGCTGACGAACATAACACTCCCCGACGGTGCTACGTCCATTGACTTTAGTGGTTGCACGTCGCTTACGAACATAATAATCCCCGACGGCGTTACGTCTATCGACTTTGATGGTTGCACGTCGTTGACGAGCATAGTAATCCCGGACAGTGTTACATATCTCGTCAGTAACGCCTTCTTTAATTGCACCTCGCTAAAGAGTTTTACTATCCCGTACAGTGAAAAAAGTATAAATATCGATAAGAACGCTATTTCTAATTGCACATCGCTGACAGATATTACGATAGGACGAATTATTAGAAACTCCGGTTCTATTACCACTTCACCCTATGTTATTTGCTCTTTACCCGACGGTATTATTAGAAATATAATAACCGATATTGTTATTCCGAATGGTGTTACTGCTATTGGCTCTGGCGCCTTTGGTGACTGCACATCTCTAACGAGCGTAACAATCCCCGACAGCGTTATTACGATTGACACTTACGCTTTTTATAATTGCACATCGTTAGCGAGCGTAACAATCCCCGACGGCGTTATTACGATTGACAATTATGCCTTTAGTAATTGCAAGCTATTGACAAAAATAACTATACCCAAAAGTGTGGAAAATTTATCCGACAGTGGACTTGGCTATTACACTTCAGGAACGATAACAACTAATAAAATCTCCGATTTCACAATAGTCGGCGAGGTAGGTTCAGCCGCTCAAACTTACGCAGCTACTAAAAGCTTCACCTTTCTGCCGATTGCCCTCGGTGACATCGACACCGACGGACACGTCGGCCTCTCGGACGTGGTACTCGCCTATCAGTTCTACCGAAATAAAAAAGCCCCGACCCCCGCTCAAATTAAACTGGCAAATGTAAGCGGCGACGATAAAATTGACCTCCTGGACGTTACGCTAATCTATCAGTATTATCGCGGGAAAGATAGCTTTGACCGGGTGTAAATAACAGCTAAAGCGAAACTATCGCAAGCCACTGCGTTTGTAAGCGTTGTAGGGGCGGGTTTGAAACCCGCCCCTACGTATATTTATGCACGTTTTTCCTTTTCACATATATATTATACCACAAAACGAAACGCATTACAAGACTTGTTTTTCGCAACTTTCTGCGGTATTATTAAAGCACACGTAATACCTACAGGAGGATTTCACTATGCAAAAACTTACCCGAACACTTGGCAACCTGGTGTTTCTGCTGAAGCCTTATTGGCGCTACGGCAAGGTTTATACGCTGGGGAGAATTTTGCTCTCGCTGTTTATCGCGCCGCTGCTTGCGCTTTTGGACGTAATGCTTGTGCGGAAGATTATCGAGGCTATTTCGCTTGGGAAAACGCTCGGTGAAACTGCGCTGACGGCCGCTTTCATCGAGGCCGCGTGGCTTGCGCTTACCCTGCTTCGCTGGAGCTTTCTGCTGCTGTACGAACGCTGGAAAGCAGTTGAGGTTAACGCGAAAATTAACCGCGAAATATATTCAGACGCTATAAAAACAGATTACCGTTATTTCGATAATCCGAATTTTTATAATGATTTCACCTTTGCCGCCGGGGAATACGCGGCGAAGTGCGCGTCCGCGCTTGACTTAATCAGTATTTTGGGCGGGAATATCAGTATAGTCACGGCAATGACGGCGTACATAGCGACGCTCGGACCCTGGGCGGTGCTGATTGTCGCCGCTGGCTCGGGTGTTTGCTGCGCCGCGCAGTTCGGTCTTAGCAGGCTCGGAATTAAACGCGCCGCCGACGCGCTTCCGCACGAGCGCGGTATGGCCTACGTTCACCGTGTTATTTATCAGACGCAATACGCGGCGGATTTGAAAAGCACAGATATCAACGCGGCAGTTTTTTCAGCGTTTGACAAAGGCGCGAAGGGTAAAACCGGCGTTTACAAAAAATATTCAAAGTCGTACTGGCCGCTTAATGTGCTGAGTTTTTCAGCCTACGCGCTGACCGAATTTGGGGTTTTGACATATCTGATAGTCTGCGCTTTTACGCGCAGTCTGGGAATCGGCGCGTTGACCGGCTTATTCAGCGCGGCTCTGCGTTTGAACGGGCAGTTGAATCAGATAGTTGACAACGCCGGAAAAGCGCTTGAACTTTCCCTATATTCTGAAAAAATTCGCGGTTTTTTCAATCTTAAATCTGAAATTGAGCCTAAAACCGATGGCGAAACTCCCCCGGACGGAGCGTTTTCCGTAGAACTGCGCGGCGCGAGTTTCGCGTATCCCAATTCGCCCTTCGCGCTGAAAAATCTAAATATTTCGATAAAGCCGGGCGAAAAAATCGCGATTGTCGGGGAGAACGGCGCGGGTAAATCAACGCTGGCGAAGCTGCTTCTGCGCCTGTACGATTTGAACGGCGGCGAAATTTGCTATAATAATATAAAAATTCGGAGTTTTAAGCCGCGTGAATTGCGCCGCCGCATAGGCATCGCCTTTCAGCAACCTAACATTTACGCGCTGACACTGCGGCAAAACCTTAGCGTTTATCGCGAGGTTTCAGACGAAAAATTACTCAAAATTCTCGAAAAAGTCCGGTTGAGTGATAAATTAGTTAAGTCCGGGGCGACGCTTGGCAGTGAGGTCACGCGCGAATTTTCAGAAAACGGTCTGATGTTTTCAGGCGGCGAAGCTCAAAAGCTCGGGATTGCCCGAATTTTAGCGGGCGACTTCGGCTTGCTCTTGCTTGACGAGCCGTCCTCCGCGCTTGACCCGCTCGCGGAATACGAGCTGAACCGCGTGCTTATGAGCCGCGAAAATTCCGCTACGACAATTATTATCGCGCATAGGCTCTCGTCAATCCGCGAGGCCGATTGTATCTACCTCATCGCAAACGGCGAAGTCGCCGAGCGCGGCACTCACGCGGAGCTTATGGCGGCGGGCGGCAGGTACTCTGAAATGTTCACGAAGCAGGCGGCGGGCTACGGCGAGTGAGTTTACTTTCGCGTCTTTTCGTTCAAGTAAAGTCTGCATAAACCAGTCAAAATTGAGCTTTACGAGCTGTCTGAAACGCCGCTCGTCCGTCGATGTTGAGGGCAGAATGTCGGCTGTTTTGACGGTATGCTCGTAGCGGCTGTTGACGTACTCGTTAACATCAAGTTTTTCGCTGTAATCGGGGTGCAGGAAGCCCGCGCGGTACTCATTCGACTGCGCCCAAGGGAAGCCGTAGGCCGCGCGTAAGTCAGCGTCGCGGTACCAGGGGTAGCCGCCGAATATTTCATCTGAACGCACAAGATATAAGATATAATTATAGCTAGCCGGCACATTACGCCGACTAGCTATTTTGTCGCACCCCTAAAAAAACAGACTTGCTTTTTGTTGTCATAAGTATTACAAACAATAGCTAAGGCAGTATAGTTTTTCAGAGAAGGCGCAATATTGAAAATTTACAATTATTTACTTATGCCGGACTTTCGCAAAATTAAGGACAGATAACTTGCGGCTGTGAACTATTTACAGATACTTTAAGGCAATATTTATGTAGATAAGTAGTCGGGCAAATGCTTCAACCGCTCTGCGTAATTAAGCACTTGTGAAACGCTTGCACGCAATTATTCTTTACGTCATCTGCTTGGGGTCGCCGTCACCATTAAACTCACAGGCTGCCGCGTTAATCGGATACAATGTTCTTGTTCCCCTCGAAGCATATAGTTTTCATAAAGCCACCTACATCAATGAAATGCACTCTTGACTTTACCACAGATTTGCACTATCATTACATCTATGAAACGTATTATGCGAAATTTTGCTTGCAACAATTAAAATTTTGTGCTATACTGACAGTAATACTACTATCAAGTAAAGGTTGAGGTGCTACAATGAAGAAACTAACAGCTGTCCTGCTTTGCAGAGCGTTACTAATGTCGTTGACGGCTTGCGCGAAAGCTCCCGCAGAGAGCGAGGTAGACGCTACCGCTACGCCGACTGTCAACAGCCTGTTCCCGAGGGCGAGTCCGGCACCCTCGCCTCCGCCGAAGCAAGCTTCAAACGTGAAACGTGAAATGACAAACGTTGACGGTAACCCTGTCCTTTATATCGGGTTATTCTCAAGCGGAAGTTTTGAGATTGAG
>JAISJH010000019.1 GCA_031261635.1 Oscillospiraceae bacterium | reverse complement strand
AGGATGTTGTGACTCTCTTGCAGAGCGCCCTCTGCCGTTTGTACCATAGAGATAGCATCCTGTGAATTTTTGCTCGCCATCGTAAGACCGCGAACCTGAGCGCGCATTTTCTCGCTTATCGCGAGGCCGGCGGCGTCGTCGCCGGCGCGGTTGATTCTATAACCCGAAGATAATTTCTCAACGGATTTAGAAATCGCCGAGTTGTTGATTCCATACTGCCGATGGGTATTGAGGGCTGTAATGTTGTTTTGGATTCTCATTGTTATATCCTCCTGATATTGTCATACCGGGCATCCTTGCCTCGGGCTGAATGTGACCCGGGCCTTCGGTCGGCTAAAACGGCGCCTTCGTTCTAAACTCCCTTTTGCCCTGACAATATATTTATCGGACTTTTACCACGCAACTTTAGGGCATCAGAATAAACTTTTTTTGGAAAGTTTAGAGGACGGTAAAATGTACGCGAGGGGTGCAAAATTTTGTACGCGCCGGGACGTAAAATGTACGCGAGGTGGGCAAAATTTTCGCACGATGTACGTAGGGGTCGAATTTTCGCACGATGTACGTAGGGGTCGATGCCCACATCGACCCGAGTATTGCAACATTGTGCGTATTACGTAGAATGTCAAAACCCGGTGGGACGATGTGGGCATCGTCCCCTACAGCGCCTCAACGTATATTAAACGTTCCCGTTCGTCCAAATCCCCCGTAATTATTCATTATTCATTATTACCTATTCATTGTAAGATTACCTATTCATTGTAAGCACCATAACGGCCTTTTGCGCGTGGAGGCGGTTTTCCGCTTCGTCGAAGATTTCCTTTGCGTGGGCTTCAAACACTTCCGCGCTTATTTCCTCGCCGCGGTGCGCGGGAAGGCAGTGCTGAACCATCGCGTTGTTTGTGAGCGCCATAAGCGCGTCGTCCACGCAATAGCCCGCGAAGGCTGTTTTGCGAGCTTCGCGCTCGTTTTCCTGCCCCATACTCGCCCACACGTCCGTGAATACCACGTCGGCGTTTGCGGCGGCTTCGCGTATATCGCGGGTTAGGCTGAACTTCGCGTTATCCTTTGCGAACGCCAAAACGCTCGGGTGCGGGTCAAAGCCCTCGGGACAGGCAACGCTGACGCTCATATCGCACTTCAGACCGCCGACTATTACAGAATTTGCCATATTATTACCGTCGCCTATGTAACAGATTTTCAAGCCCTCAAGCCTCGAAAACTTTTCACGTATAGTCATTAAATCAGCCAGAACCTGGCAGGGGTGAGCGAAATCCGTCAAGCCGTTGATAACCGGGATATCCGCGTAATAGGCGAGTTTTTCAACCGTTTCTTGCGCGAATGTCCGTATCATTATCCCGTCGCAGTAGCGCGACAGCACCCGCGCGGTATCCTCAACCGGCTCGCCGCGCCCGATTTGCGACTCCGCGCCCGAGAGGAATATCCCCTGCCCGCCAAGCTGATATATCCCGGTTTCAAACGACACGCGCGTGCGCGTAGAGTTTTTCTCAAATATCATCGCAAGCGTCTTACCCGCAAGCGGCCGTTGCGCGATACCGTTCTTAGCGTCAAATTTCAACTGGTCGGCAAGGTCGAGTATCGCGGTAATATCACTGCCGGACAGGTCAAGCAGTTTCAAGAGGTTTTTCATTGTATCTCCTTCTATACAAGTTAACAGTTATCAAATATCAAATATCAAATGCGGGGGTTTACCGTGTCCGCGAGTATTTGCAAGCCCGCTTGCAACTCGCTGTCTGATATTGTTAGCGGCGGGAGGAAGCGGAGCGTATCGCTTCCGGCGGTTAGTGCTACTAAGCCGTTTGTGAGTAGCTTCGCGACTAGTTCGCGGTGGGTTAGCGGCGCTTTGACCTCTATCCCTAGCATTAGTCCCAGTCCGCGAATTTCTCCTAAGTGCGGCAAATTCGCTGATTTTACGAAATCACGGATAACGTCGCCCTTGCGCGTTACTTCGTCCAAAGCCGCGTCGTTCAATGTATCAAGCACGGCGTTAGCGGCGGCGCAACATACGGGATTTGCTCCAAAAGTTGTGGCGTGAGTTCCCGCCGTCAGCGTTCCGCGAAGTTTTTCTGATACCAGGAAGCCGCCAAGCGGCAGTCCGCCGCCTATGCCTTTAGCAAAGCTTACGGCGTCCGGCTTTACATTAAAATACTGATACGCAAAGAGTTTTCCTGTTCGCCCTATGCCCGTTTGCACCTCGTCAATCAGAAGCAGCACATCATTCTCCGCGCAAAACTCCGCGAGTTCCGCAACGTACTCCCGCGGCAGGGGAAACACGCCGCCCTCGCCCTGTATAAGCTCTATCAACACCGCGCACACATCGCCCGGCGCACACGCCGCCCTGACCGCGCCAATATCGCCCGGCTGAACGTACCTAAACCCGCCGGTATAGGGCGCAAAATCCGCGCCGTGAAATTTTTCCTGCCCGGTGGCTTCGAGAGTTGCAAGCGTCCGGCCGTGAAATGAATTTTCGAGCGTAAGTATAACCTTTCGAGCTTGCGAGCCGTAAGTGTCATAGCTGTATTTGCGAGCGAGTTTAATTAAACCCTCGTTAGACTCCGCGCCCGAATTAGAAAAAAACGCCGCCGCCATACCGCTTCGCGCAGTGAGCTTTTCAGCAAGCTCCGCGCCCGGCTGCGTATAATACAAATTAGAAACGTGGGCAAGCGAAGCCGCCTGCGAACTAACCGCCGCAACCCACGCAGGGTGCGCGTACCCGAGCGAGTTAACCCCAATACCGCTCGCGAAATCTATGTAACGCTTACCCTCAGCGTCCGTAAGAGTAGCCCCCGACCCGCCAATAAACGCAACCGGGAAACGCCCGTAGCTACCTATTATATGCGCGTCAGTCCGCTGTATGATTTGTTGTGTTGTCATAATGCTCCCCTTTTTTGTACAGTTAACAGTTATCAAATATCAGATATCAGAGACGGTGGTTCAGTTAACAGTTAGCAAATATCAGATATCAGAGACGGTGGTTTGGACGTGGGTTGCGTCCTGCGGGGGAAACCACCCCGCCGCCTGCGGGCGGCACCCCTCCCAAGAGGGGAATAGGACGGGGGCTTGGACGGGGGTTGCGGGATTGCGGAAGCCTCCCCCGTAAATTCCCCTCTTGGGAGGGGTGCCGCGTAGCGGCGGGGTGGTTCCCCGCGCCGTGCGCGGACGTAGCCCCGTCCACCGTCCCGGCGCAATGCGCCGGGACAGGGCTGGGCTTTGCCCAGCCCGTCTTTGCGAAGCCGCCACCGCACTCGCGATACGTACCATTGATATGCGGCGAAGCAATCCAGGGTTGACGTAGTATTGTGCGATACGTAGGTCACGTGGGGACGTAGGACGTGGGACGTATGTTGTTCTCCCGGCACTGGATTGCTTCGCACCTGTAACGTACTACGTATCGCAAGCGTACCGGTGCTTCGCAATGACGGGCTTGGCAGGGCGAGCCCTGCCTTCGCCCCGTGCCGTGCGCGGACGCAACCCACGTCCAAACCCCTCGTCTCTGATATTTGATATTTGCTAACTGTTATTTATCGGCTAACTGTTATTTATCGCGATTTTATCGCGATATCATCGTTCCCGCGCCGCTGTCTGACAGCAGCTCTATCAGTATCGAGTGGGCGGCTCTGCCGTCCAGTATTACCGCTTCGTTTACTCCGCGTCTTACGGCTTCTACGGCGCAGTCTATTTTTGGTATCATACCGCCGGAGATTATGCCGTCTTTTATCAGCCCCGGGATTTCCGAGAGCGATACTTTTGATATCAGCGTATTTTCGTCCGCCGGGTTTTTCAATAAGCCTTTAACGTCCGTAAGCAGTATCAGCTTCTCGGCTTTGAGCGCGTAGGCTATCCGCGCGGCGGCGGTGTCGGCGTTGACGTTATAGTTGCACTCGCGGTCAACCCCGAGGGCTACAGAGCTTACGACAGGGATATAGCCGTTATCGAGCGAAGTTTGCAGCAGCTCCGCGTTAACGTCCGTGATATTGCCGACGCGGCCGCCGTAGTCTGTTCCGTCGGCGGATAATTCTTCCGCGGAGAGGATAGCGCCGTCAATGCCGGACAGCCCTATAGCCTTACCGCCAAGGCGCGTCAGTCCCGCCACGAGGTTTTTGTTAATCTTGCCGCAGAGCGTCATTTGCACGAGTTCCATTATTTCAGGCGTGGTATAGCGGAAGCCGCCGACTTTTTTCTTGCCAAGCTCCAGTTTCCCCGCGAGTTCGTCAATCTCCGGCCCGCCTCCGTGAACCAGCACGATTTTAATACCGACAAGCGACAGCAAAAAGGTATCGCAAAGCACCGCCGACATAAGTTCGGAGTTTTTCATAGCCGCGCCGCCGTACTTGATTACAACAACACGGTTACGGTGCTGCCGGATATACGGCAGGGCCTCAATAAGTATTTCAGCGCGGGTGCTCTCGTTATGCATTGTGTGTTCTCCTTGATTGGTTTGTGGGGGGGATATTGTTCGCCGCATTATTAGACCTGTCCTAAAACCTTTTTCGCGGTCTAATGTAGGGGGCGATGCCCACATCGCCCCGTCCCGTAGAATGTGAAATTGATGAACCCGCGGGACGATGTGGGCATCGTCCCCTACAGAGATTCTGCGAATTTTAGAACAGGTCTATTGTAGGGGCGTCAGCTATATTTTTACAACAGCATTAAACTTACAACTCTCAATACACTTACCGCACTTAATACACTTTTCCTTATCCAAAACGTGGCGCACCTTGCGCTCGCCGCTTATTGCCTCTACGGGGCAGTTTCGCTTGCAGGCTCCGCAGCCTATACAGTTTTCGTTTATATCGTAGTGGATTAGCGCCTTGCAGCTGTGAGCCGTGCATTTCTTTTCAAAAATGTGGTCGTAATATTCGTTGCCGAAGTAGCGCAGGGTTGTTAAAACCGGGTTCGGAGCGGTCTGCCCTAAGCCGCAGAGGCTTCCCTCTTTTACCTTGTCGGCTAATTCGTGCAGAAGCTCTATATCGGAGGGTTCGCCCTTGCCCTCCGTAATGCGCTCGAGGATTTCAAGCATACGCTTTGTGCCAATGCGGCAGTAGTTACACTTCCCGCAGCTCTCGTTTCGCGTGAAGTCGAGGAAATAGCGCGCCATATCCACCATACAGGTCGTTTCGTCCATTACAATCATACCGCCGGAACCGACTATCGCGCCGGTTTGGTTGATAGATTCGTAATCGACCGGGGTGTCGAGCAGTTCCTCCGGCACACAGCCGCCGGAGGGACCTCCGAGCTGAACCGCCTTGAATTGTTTGCCGTCCTTAATCCCGCCGCCTATGCCGTAGATAATATCGCGCAGGCTTACGCCCATAGGCACTTCCGCTAAACCTCCGCGCCGAATTTTACCCGCCAACGCGAATACTTTAGTACCTTTCGACTTTTCATAGCCGATAGCCTCAAACTTATCGCCGCCGTTATTAAAAATCCAGGGGATATTGGCGAAGGTTTCAACGTTATTGATGTTAGTCGGCTGTTGCCAGTAACCCTTCTGCGCCGGGAACGGCGGTTTTAATCGCGGCATACCGCGCTCGCCCTCCAGTGAGGCAATAAGTGCGGTTTCCTCGCCGCAGACAAACGCTCCCGCGCCCGCCTTTATGCGTATTTTGAAACTGAACGCCGTATTGAAAATATTTTCCCCGAGATAGCCCTTTTCAAGCGCCTGCCCAATCGCGATTTCGAGACGCTTTATAGCCAGCGGATATTCGGCGCGAACGTAGATTATACCCTCCGACGCTCCGATTGTAAAACCGCAGATTGCCATACCCTCCAGCACGGAATGAGGGTCGCCCTCCAGTACCGAGCGGTCCATAAACGCGCCCGGGTCGCCCTCGTCGGCGTTGCAGACTACGTATTTAGTGTCGCCCACGGCTTTTGCCGCCGCGTCCCATTTGAACCAGGTGGGGAAACCCGCGCCGCCGCGTCCGCGCAGTCCCGAAGTTTTGAGTGTCTGTATAATCTCCTCGCTCCTGTGTGTTACGGCGTTACGCAGAGCCGAGTAGTCGCCGTAGGCCGATATATCCTCCGGGTTGATAACGCCGGCGTTTCGCAGGACAATGCGCTTCTGCCCGGAGAGGTAGCGCTCGTCCTCCTCGCTTATAATATAGTTTGCCAAAGGCTCGCCGCTCAAAACCTTTTTAGCGGCCTCCTCGTCAAATTTAACAAGGCGCGTGGAGGAGCCGTCGGCAAAGTGGAAATCGACGATAGGCTCAAGATAGCAATTACCGATACAGCCCGTAGGCTCAACGGGTATCCCGACCGCCTCCAGAATAGCGGCGGTTTTCTTAGACCCGGAGGCTATGCCGCAGGAACCCTGACCAATAACGGCCTTAACAATGTATTTCATTCGGCGGCGGCCTCCTTTGCCCTGATGTCGTCAAGTATCTGACGTACTTTAGCGTTTGTAAGCGAGCCGTAGGTTTCCTCCCCGCCGTCGCTCCTAATCATCATAACCGGGGCAAGCGAACAGCAACCGAGACAGGCGACGTAGTTTAAGGTAAACAGCCCGTCGGCGGTAGTTTCGTTGTCGGCGACTGATAAATGCTCCGAAGCCGCCGCCGCGATATCGTCCGCGCCGTTGACGTGACAGGCCGTTCCCTTGCAGAGCATTATTAAATGTTTCCCGATAGGTTTCAAGCGGAACTGCGTATAAAACGTAGCGACACCGTAAATTTTGGCGGCTTTAATCCCGGTGCGCCCGGAGATATGCTCAATAGTACCCTCCGAGAGCCAGCCGTAAATCTCCTGAGCATTCTGCAAAACGGTGATAAGGCTACCGGGCGCGTCAGCGTATTTGTCAAGCAACTTATCAAGCTTTTCGAGTTCGATATTCATAGTATACACCTCAATTGGTAGTTTGTCAAGGGGTTTATGCGAAAATATACAAAAGTTTTGAATAATTATTCAAGAGCAGGGAGGAGTGAACCCCGCGCCGGAAAAACTCAAACAGTGAACCGTACTTTCAACTGTTCACTGTTTAGTATGCGGTTATTCGTTGTAATTTATGTTTTGATATAAACAAATCCGCGAGCGGGTCAAGAGCCGCGTCATTGCGAGCCGCGGTAAGCGTGAGATACGTACCATTGAAACCGGCGCGGCAATCCAGTGCCGCAGTCCGCAGATACGTATGTTTCCCTCCCGGCACTGGATTGCTTCGCGCCTATACATAACTACGTATCGCAAGTGCGTCGGCGCTCGCAAAGACGGCGCACGGCGCCGGGACGCAATCCGGGCGAGGCAAGCCTCGCCCCTACACGGCGGGTGCAACCCACAGCGCTTCCCCGCAACCCACGTCCAAACCTTCGTCTCTGATATTTGATATTTGATAACTATTATCTCTTAGAAAATTGCGGCGCTTTACGCGCAGCTTTCAAGCCGTATTTCTTACGCTCTTTCATACGCGGGTCGCGGGTTAGCAGTCCCGCTACTTTGAGTAGGGGGCGGTAACCCTCGTCGACTTCGAGCAGGGCGCGGGCTATGCCGTGGCGGATTGCTCCGGCTTGTCCCGTGACGCCGCCGCCCTTGACGGTTGCCTCTACGTCGAATTTTTCAAAGGTGTTCGTCACGGCAAACGGTTGGCGCACAATCAGCTTTAGCGTGTCAAGCCCGAAGTAATCGTCAATATCGCGGCCGTTGACGGTTATCTTGCCCGTACCGTTTTCAAAGAGGTGAACGCGGGCGGCGGAGGACTTACGGCGGCCTGTGCCATACTTGTAAGGTTTTTTAGGTTGATACATATTACTTTACCTCCCACGGACTCGCAATTGGCTGCTGAGCCTGATGATTGTGTTCCGAACCGCGGAAGCATTTGACGCGCTTGATTTGCTCGCGTCCGAGAGTGTTTTTGCCGAGCATACCCTTAACGGCCTGCTGTAGCGCGAACTCCGGCTTCTCCGCCATAATCTTTTTGTACTGCGTTTCGTGAAGCCCTCCGACCCAGCCGCTGTGGCGGCGGTAGTATTTCTGCGTGAGTTTGTTGCCGGAGAGCGTGATTTTGTCAACGTTCGTGACAATCACGAAGTCGCCGCAATCGACGTGAGGTGTGTAAACAGGCTTGTGTTTACCGCGCAGGATAGAAGCGGCGAGAGTGGCGACGCGTCCAAGGGGCTTGCCCTCGGCGTCGATAATGTACCACTTGCGCTCTATAGTGCCGTTCTTAGCCATATAAGTGGACAATGGTGTTCCTCCTTTTTTTAACTCTGCTTGCAGAGTGTTGGTAATTTTTAGAAGCGACAAATTTGCGTTGAGGCTTGTAGGGGCGGGGCTTGCCCCGCCCGGTTGTCTAATTTTTCAATAATCCCTCAAACCACGCCCGAACATAATACCACAAAGCCCGCGCGCTTGTCAAGCGTTTTTAGGACGCAAAACCACGCCGCGCGCAAAACCTCCGTTTTACGCGCCTATGCGCGGCTATGCGCCCGATTCCTCGTTTTGCAAATTAGATTTATTGTTCAGACCTCGTTTAGATACACGTCGATTGCCTTAGTCGTATCGGCGAGGACCTTGGAATATTCGCCGAACAGCGACATTTCCGGGAGCTGCCCCAGTTTACAGATATTGTTAAACTCCGTACAGACCGCCGCCAAGCGCTTGCAACTGAGCGAACTCGAAAGCCCCTTCATCATATGCGAAGCGTTTTTTATTTGTTCAACATCGAAAGTTTTGAGCGCGGCTCCGACAACGGGGAGTTCGTCCCCCGCGAGGAAGCTCCGCAAGAGCTTTTTATAGAGGTTTGCGTTATTCATTACGCGCGCGGTACCGTCTTTTTCATCGAGCAGCGGATATTCGTCAAACATACATAAATCTCCCTCAAATGTTAGATTATAAACATTGTAACACATATCAACTGAAATTGCAAGCGCAAAATTTTATATAGTTAACAGTTATCAAATATCAAATATCAGAGACGAGGGTTTGGACGTGGGTTGCGCCCTGCGGGGACACCCCCCGCCGCTGAGGCGGCACCCCCCTCTTTAGAGGGGGGCTTTGGAGGGCTTGGACGGGGGACGCGCCCTGCGGGGGCGGGGCGTAAGCCCCAGCCCGTCATTGCGAGCCGCGCGAAGCAATCCAAGCCCAGTACCCCCGTCCAAGCCAACGTCTACCGTCCATCGTCCACGTCCGCCGTCCATCGTCCCGCGCCGTCTTACGTCCCGGCGCCGTGCGCCGTCTTTGCGAAGCACCGGTAAGCCCGCGATACGTAGGGCGTTACAGGTGCGAAGCAATCCAGTGCCGGAGGGACAACATACGTATGTTACGCTCCCGGCACTGGATTGCTTCGTGCCTATACGTTGTACGTATCGCAAGCCTTGCGGCACTTCGCAAAGACGGGCAGGGCGAAGCCCTGCCCTGTCCC
>JAISJH010000084.1 GCA_031261635.1 Oscillospiraceae bacterium | reverse complement strand
TCAACCCTGGATTGCTTCGCCGCATAACATTCACTACGTATCGCAAGTGCGGTGGCGGCTTCGCAAAGACGGGCTGGGCGAAGCCCAGCCCTGTCCCGGCGCAATGCGCCGGGACGGTGGACGGGGGTTGCGTCCGCGCACGGCGCGGGGACACCACCCCGGCGCTACGCGCCACCCCTCCCAAGAGGGGAATTTGGACGTAAGATGCGGAGAAACGCCGTCCCTCGTCCAACCCTATTCCCCTCTGTGGAGGGGTGCCGCCCGCAGGCGGCGGGGTGGTTTCCCCCGCAGGGCGCACCCAACGTCCAAACCCCCGTAATTATCAATTATTCATTATCAATTATCAATTGTCATAACGTCTCTGATATTTGATATTTGATAACTGTTAACTGTAAAAAACTGTTAACTGAAAAAAAGGTGCTTATGCCATCTGCTATGACGCCGATGATGCGGCAGTATAACGCGCTTAAGGCGCAGGCTCCCGATAGTTTGCTCTTTTTCCGTCTGGGCGATTTTTATGAGATGTTCGGCGACGACGCGCGGCTTGTTTCGCGTGAGCTGAACCTAACTCTAACGACCCGCGATAGGCACGTTGAGAATCCCGAGGACAGGACGGAGATGTGCGGGGTACCGTACCACAGCTACGAAGCCTACGCCGCGCGGCTACTGAAAAAGGGCTATAAAATCGCTATTTGCGAACAGGTTGAGGACCCGGCTACGGCTAAGGGTCTGGTTGACCGCGCTATTACGCGGGTTATAACCCCCGGAACGGTGCTTGAACCGTCAATGCTCACGGACAACGCCTCAAACTACATCGCGGCGGTGTATGTCACGGGCGGGGAACACGCGCAAACGGAGGTTTTACAGCAGCCGGGCGCGGCGATTTGCGTTTGCGAACTATCCACGGGCGCTTGTTGGGCGGCGGCGTTTACGGATAAAAACGCGGAGGAGCATATTGTCAACGAGCTTGTGCGCTACGCTCCCGCCGAAGTGCTTTTCAACGCGGAGGCTATGAAAACGTTTGAGGTCAAACGCTTTTTAGAGAAAAACCCGGACAGCACTTACGCGACAAAGGACGAATATTTTGAGCTTGAACCCTGTAGGCAGCGTTTCAATTCGCAGTTTGAAAACCCTCCGCGAAGCGCGGCGTTTAACGCCTCCGTGCTTTGCGCGTCGGGCGCGCTGCTTGCCTATCTCGCGGAAACGCAGAAGGGCGATTTGTCGTATATACATACGATAAATTATTACACCGCCGGGCAGTATATGGAGCTTGACCAGCAGACACGGCGCAATCTCGAGCTTACGGAAACGCTTCGTAACCGCGAGCGCAAGGGGTCGCTCTTGTCGATTATTGACAAGACTAAAACGAGTATGGGGGCGCGTTTGCTTCGCGCCTGGCTTGAAAAGCCGTTGCTGTCGCTGAACCTAATAAACCGCCGGCTTTGCGCTGTTGACGAGCTTACCCGAAGTACGGCGGTTCGCGGTGAAATCGGCGTAACGCTTAAGGCTATTGAGGATATGGAGCGTTTAGCCGGGCGCGTGGCATTCGGAACCGCCAACGCCCGCGATTTAGCGGCGTTGTCACGCTCCTCCGCGAGTTTGCCGCTGTTAAAAGAGTTGCTGATAAACGCTAATTGTCAGCTTTTACAGGAGATTGCGAGGCTGAACGATTTACAGGAGCTTCGGACGCTTATTGAAAACGCAATCGGCGACGAGCCGCCGTTTTCAATCCGCGAGGGCGGTTTTATTCGCCCCGGCTTCAACCCAGAGGTTGACAGGCTTCGCGGGCTCTCGGAAAACTCCAAAACCGCGCTCGCCGATATCGAAACCCGCGAGCGTAAGCGCACGGGTTTGTCAAAGCTGAAAATCGGCTATAACCGCGTATTCGGCTACTATCTCGAAATATCGCGCGGGCAGTCGGGAACTGTGCCGGACGATTATACGCGAAAGCAGACGCTCTCGAACGCCGAGCGCTTTATTACTCCCGAATTAAAGGAACTGGAGAGCGATATTCTGTCCGCGAAGGATAAACTTACCGCGCTTGAATATGATATTTTCGCGAATGAGCTAATGCCAAGGTTAAAGCAAATGGCGGACGATATACGAGGAGCCGCGCTTGACGTAGCAACGCTTGACTGCCTGTGTTCGCTCGCCGAGGCCGCCGTTCGGAATAATTACTGTATGCCGGATTTTTCAACCGACGGCGCGATAACGATTAAGAACGGGCGGCACCCCGTTGTGGAACAAACGCTGTCGGAGTCTATGTTTGTACCGAACGACACAATACTCGACAGCGACATATCAGGCGGCGGGACGCGTATCGCGATAATAACGGGGCCGAATATGGCGGGTAAATCGACCTATATGCGCCAGACCGCGCTGATATGCCTACTCGCGCAAATCGGGAGCTTCGTACCCGCCGCTTCGGCGGTTCTGCCGGTTATTGACAGGGTTTTTACGCGGATAGGCGCGTCGGACGATTTATCCTCCGGGCAGTCAACGTTTATGGTGGAGATGAACGAAGTGGCGCAGATACTGCGCTCGGCGACCCCGCGAAGTTTGCTAATCCTCGACGAAATAGGGCGCGGAACGTCCACCTACGACGGAATGGCTATAGCCCGCGCCGTACTCGAATACTGCGCGGACGGCAAAACTCTGGGCGCGAAAACGATGTTCGCGACGCATTACCACGAATTGGCCGCGCTCGAAAAGGAAATACCGGGGGTAAAAAATTACTCGATATCAGTAAAAAAGCGCGGCGACGACATAGTTTTCCTGCGAAAAATAATAGCCGCTCCCGCAGACCGCTCCTACGGCGTGGAAGTGGCAAAACTCGCGGGACTGCCGGAAAAACTGATACGCCGCGCGAGAAGCCTGTTAAAACTATTAGAAACAGACGGCGGCGACGCGACAACGGCTAAAGACACAGGCAGAGCGGAGGATAACGATACCCCGGAACAAATCCCGCTGTACAACGAAGCGTTAGAGCGTTTGCGAAGCCTCGATATAGACACGCTGTCGCCGATAGAGGCGATGAACGTGCTGTATGAGCTGAAACAGGCGATGTGAGACAATTGATAATTGATAATTGATAATTGACAATTACGGGGGTTTGGACGTTGGTTGCGCGGGACACGTAGGGGCGGGTTTGAAACCCGCCCCTACGGATTTTGCAAGCCACGAGGCACCCCCGCGCCTGCGGGCGCACCCCCGTATTAGCGAAGCACCTTCCCCCGTCATTGCGAAGCCGCCACCGCACTTGCGATACGTAGCCCGTATGTTACGCTCCCAGCACTGGATTGCTTCGCGCCTGTAACGCCCTGCGTATCGCAAGTGCGGCGGCGCTCGCAAAGACGGCGCACGGCGCCGGGACACCCCCCGCCTCTGCGGAGGCACCCCCCCCTCTAAAGAGGGGGGCTTTGGAGGGTAGGACGGGAGACGCGTCCGCGCACGGCGCGGGGAACCACCCCGCCGCTACGCGGCACCCCTCCCAAGAGGGGAATTTACGGAGAGGGCTTCCGCAACCCCGCAAGCCCGCAACCCCGCAACCCCCGTCCTAACCCTCGTCTCTGATATCTGATATTTACTAACTGTTAACTGAACCAACGTCTCTGATATCTGATATTTACTAACTGTTAACTGAACCAACGTCTCTGATATCTGATATTTGCTAACTGTTAACTGAACCAACGTCTCTGATATCTGATATTTGCTAACTGTTAACTGAACCAACGTCTCTGATATTTGATATTTGCTATCTGCTAACTGAATCAAGCTGTTCCTCGCGATAGTGCGAGGATTATCCCCATACCGCCTAGTTGGCAGAGGAGCGCGCTTCCTCCGTAGCTGAACAGCGGGAGCGATATGCCTGTACAGGGTATTAGGTTTGTCACAACCGAGATATTCAGAAAGACCTGTACGCCGAGCTGGGTTGTAATCCCCGCTATTACCAATGCGGAAAACTTGCTTTTTGATTTTATCGCGAGCCAGTAGCCTCTTGAAATAAGTATGCCGAACAGTAGCATTACGATTATTGCGCCTACTAAGCCAAATTCCTCGCAGACTATCGCGAAAATGAAGTCGTTGTGTTCCTCGGGGAGGTAGAGGTGCTTTTGCCGCGACTGCCCGAGGCCGAGGCCGAGTAAGCCGCCCGAGCCTACGGCTATAAGGCTCTGGCGCGTTTGATAACCCTTGTCCTTTGCGATTTGACTGTCGCCCCAGGGGTCCTGATACACCACGACGCGCTCTGTTATGTAGTCGTCCGGGAAGCCCGTTTTATACATAAATATTCCGGCGAGACCCGCTATTATCAGCAGTATCGCAATCCAGCGCAGACGCGTTCCCGCTTGGAACATCATACAGCCCGCCAGCGCGATAAATATTATACAGGCCGACACGTGCGGTTCAAGCACCAGTAAGCCGCAGATTACGCCGAGCCAGGCTATGTACGGTACAACGCCTTTTCGCAGAGTGCCTATTTTTTTGCCCACCGTACACATTCGCCGCGCGAAGTACAGCACCATCGTGTACTTGACGAAATCGGAGGGCTGCAAGTTTGTAAACCCAAGCGATATCCAGCGGCGGCTGCCGTTGACTTTTACGCCGATAACCAGCACCGCCGCAAGCCCCACAAGCGAGATGAAAAACATTAGCGGCGACCACTTTTCAAAGAAGCGCTCGTTGAAAACCGGCAGCAGGGCAATAACAAACATCGCGCCCACGCCAAACCCGGAAAAGCCGAGCTGACGTATAAAAATCCCGAGCGGCGAGCCGTTTTCCTCGTAAAACGCCCGCGCGTAGCTAGCGGACAGGAGCATTACAAGACCGACCGCAAGCGTCAGAAGCGTAAAGCCCGCGAATACGTAATCAATGCGCCCCGCCGCCGCCTTCTCACGGTAATCGGGCAGGACGTCCTCCGCGATAACGGTTGTGGTTGGTTCAGCCGACATAGTTTGTTACCTCGATTTGTTTTTTGATTTTGCGGGGGGTAAACGAAGCGCGAAAGCTAAAGAGTTCGTCATTGCGAAGCACCGGTAGGCTTAACATACACCGCGGTATAGGTGCGAAGCAATCCAGTAGTAAGAGCCACAGATACGTATGTTACGCTCCCGGCACTGGATTGCCGCGCCGGTTTCAATGGTACGTATCGCGAGTTTTCCGCGGCTCGCAATGACGGACTTTTGAGCCTTTACCATTGTCTTTACCGTCACTTTTATCGCCCGGTTTTATAATTGCCCTTTTCCGGGCGAGGCGAGCCTCGCCCCTACAGGGGTTCGCTACCGCAAACTATAGACCACGCTCACATACGCCGCCGCGGAGCATATTACGCTTATAATCGTGTAGACCGTGAAAATGCGGTATTCGCTCCAGCCGCTTTTTTCGAGGTGGTGGTGGAAGGGCGCCATTTTGAACAGCCTGTGCGACTGTGCGTAGGACAGACCCTTGCGCTTGCGGCGGTATTTGAATACGGAGATTTGCAGTATATCGCTTATCGTCGTCCAGATATATATTAGACCGAGCGGCACAAGCAGTAGCGGCAGGTTAAACGAAAACGCCAGAGCGCAGATTGCTCCGCCTAGAAAGAGGCTACCCGTATCGCCCATAAAAACTTTAGCCGGGTGAAAATTAAATAGCAGATAGCCCGCAAGCCCTCCGGCGAGTGCAAGAGAAAAAATATACTGCTCTGTCATTGTCAAATATAAACCAAGCAGCGCAAAGCAAACCAGTACCGGGATTGTAACCCCGGCAAGCACTCCGTCCACTCCGTCCGTCAGGTTTACCGCGTTGACCGCGCCGACTATTACGAACGCCGCGAAAGCGAAATATACCGGCACAGGCAGGGTAAATTCAACGTTAAAAAACGGAACATACAAAACGGAGGTCAAAAACCCAAAACGCCGCATTAAAAACAGAAACACCAGCGCGGCAATGAGTTGCAGCAGGAGCTTCGCCTTGCTTGACAAGCCGTCATTATGCTTCTTGCGGATTTTAGCGAGGTCGTCGATAAAGCCTATTATCCCGAACACCAGGGCGAAAATAAACATAGCGGCAATAACCGTGAGTTGACGCGGGGAAACAACTTCGGCAAAAAACCAGCGCCATATAAAAACCGCGGCGACGGTAGCGAGAATGAATATCCAGCCCCCCATAGTGGGCGTTCCCGCCTTGGAACTGTGCCAGACAGGCCCTATTTCCTTTATAGGCTGCCCGAGCTTGAACGCCTTAAGAATAGGAATAAGAATAAGCCCGACGACAATCGCGGCGATGAAAGAAGCTAAGGCGGTGATGTACATTACATTAAAACCTCGGTCGTTAATTTTTTTACCAGTTCGTATTCGTCAAAGGGCAGGCGCGTACCGTTAATCTCCTGATACGGTTCGTGGCCTTTTCCCGCGAGTATTATCAGCTCTCTCGGTATAGCCTGTTTTATCGCGTAGGCTATAGCCTCGCGCCTGTCCGTTATAACCGCCGGAGGGTTTATAAAACCTATTAAAATTTCAGAGATTATAGCGTCGGGAGCTTCGGTGCGCGGATTATCACTCGTTACGATTACATTATCCGCAAGTTCGGCGGCAATTCTGCCCATTACGGGGCGTTTCGAGCGGTCGCGGTCGCCTCCGCAACCGAATACCACGGTTAACCTGGAGGGTTTCAATAAGCGTCCGTAGTTTAAGATGTAGCTTAGGCTATCGGGAGAGTGCGCGTAGTCTATCATAACTCTAAAAGCGCCGTCAAAGGCTATGTCCGCGCGTCCTTTGGGCGGTTTAGCGTTTGCGAAAGCCGAAGCGCAGGCGGCGCGGTCTAAGCCGAGCGCGGCGCAGATTGCGAGTACAACCTCGCGGTTATCCGCACCGTTTACGCGTAGCGCGCCGGGTATGTTACATTGTAAACGTTCGTCTATTAAAAACTTGTCGGATTTTTCCGCTAATTTTAATTTTTCCAAAAGATACGTTTCCATTGTGCCGTGCAAGTCAAGATGTTCGTGCGACAAATTAGTAAGCGCGCCCACGGCAAAGCGCAAACCGTCAACGCGCCCGACAGCTAAGGCTTGCGACGATACCTCCATAAAGACCGCCTTGCAGCCCGCGCCGCGCATTTTCGCCAAAAGCTCGTAGAGGTCGCGGCTCTCGGGGGTAGTAAGCGTCGAGGGTGTACTTACATCGCCGATTACGTTCGCGATAGTCCCGATTAGCCCCGCTTTATTCCCGGTAACGGCCTCGTAAATTTGCTTGCAATAGGTAGTTACGGAGGTTTTGCCCTTAGTCCCCGTAACGCCTATAAGCGTAAGCTCGCGCTCCGGGTGGCCAAAAAATTCGGCTGAAAGCAAGGCAAGAGTATGCCTGTCGCAGGGGAAAACAGCTTTTGCCCCCCGCGCTATAGCGTCCCCGGCAAAGCCGCGCCCGT
Organism: Oscillospiraceae bacterium; assembly: GCA_031261635.1. Lineage (GTDB taxonomy): Bacteria > Bacillota > Clostridia > Oscillospirales > Oscillospiraceae > JAISJH01. The sequence continues at coordinate 190 of JAISJH010000084.1, read as the reverse complement.
CAGTCGCGCCGTCAGTAAGCGCAACAAACAACGCGCCGGGTGTAACTCTGCGGCTATCGTAAACTATATCGCTGTACTCGGATAGATTTGGCATAATTTTTTCCTCTTGGTTAGTTATCAAATATCAAATATTAAATATCAAAGACGAGGGTTTGGACGGGGGGTTCCCCCGCAGGACGCACCCACCGTC
>JAISJH010000003.1 GCA_031261635.1 Oscillospiraceae bacterium | reverse complement strand
GGGCGCGCGCGCCGGCGGCTTACAATTCTAGGAGGAGGTAACACAATTATGGCATATGAACGTAACAATTCACGCGGTCGCCAGGACGCTCCTTCGGAATTTATCGAGAAGGTTGTGTCACTGAACCGCGTAAGCAAGACGGTTAAGGGCGGACGCATAATGAAATTCTCCGCGCTGTGCGTAATCGGGGACGGCAAGGGACGCGTAGGTTACGGCTTAGGCAAGGCCGCCGAAGTTTCCGAGGCTATTCGCAAGTCGATTGAGGACGCTAAGAAAAATATCGTCACGATAACCTTGCAGGGTACGACTATCCCGCACCAGGTAACGGGACGCTTCGGAGCCGGGACGGTTTTACTGAAACCCGCCGCGCCCGGAACGGGCGTTATAGCCGGAGGCGCGGTTCGCGCGGTTCTGGAGGCCGCCGGAATCAAAGACGTGCGGACGAAATGCCTTCGTTCCAATAACCCGAATAACGTAGTGGCGGCGACGCTTCAAGGTCTGCGCTCGCTTCGTAACGTCGAGCAGGTCGCGCGTCAGCGCGGACGCTCTCCGGCTGAAATTCTCGGACGCAGGGCGAAAACACTTGCGGAAACGTCCGAGCCGATAGCCCTTGCGGTAGAATAGGAGGCGCGGAAAATGGCTAAACTTACAATAAAACTGACAAAAAGCCTTAACGGACGGCATAAAAAGCACATCGCGACCGCGTACTCCCTGGGACTGCGTAAACCGGGTCAGCTCACGGAGCAGCCGGACAACGTACAGACACGCGGCAAGGTCGCCCAAATAAGCTATCTCGTAGAAGTAAAGGAGGGCGTATAAATTGTTAAACGAACTCTCACCCGCGGCCGGCAGCACCAAGGTAGGTAAACGCAAAGGCCGCGGAATAGGCAGCGGGAACGGCAAGACAGCCGGACGCGGCCACAAAGGTCAAAAAGCCCGCTCAGGCGGCGGGGTACGCATAGGGTTTGAGGGCGGACAAATGCCGCTCACACGCCGTGTGCCTAAACGCGGTTTTAACAACATTTTCGCTAAACCGCTTGAACACGTCAATATCAAATCGCTTGACAGCTTCAAAGACGGCGATACAGTCGACGCGGCGATACTGCTTGCGCGGGGTATCCTGTCGAAGTGCCAGTACGGCATAAAAATTCTCGCGGTCGGCGAACTGAACGCGAAGCTCACGGTGCGCGCAAACGCGTTTTCAGCGGGAGCTAAAGCAAAAATTGAGGCTGCGGGCGGGAAAGCCGAGGTGGTGTAACTGTGCTTCAAACCTTACGCAACGCGTGGAAGGTCGAGGAACTCCGGCGAAAGATACTTTTTACGCTGTTCATTATCCTGCTGTACCGGGTCGGTAACGCGGTTCCCGTGCCGTATATAGATGTCGCGGCGCTCGAGGAATACTTCGCGGGTATAGGCGACACGGTATTCGGGCTTTTCAACGCAATGTCCGGTAACGCGTTCTCCAGCGCGACAATATTCGCGCTGTCAATTCAGCCGTATATCAACGCCTCCATTATAATGCAGCTCCTTTGTATAGCAATCCCGGCACTGGAGCGTATGCAGAAGGACGGCGGGGACGAAGGGCGCAAGCGTATAGCGTCAATCACGCGCTACGCGACCGTCGGAATAGGCCTGCTTCAAGGCTCGGCGTATTATATGATGATACGCAACTTCGGAATGTTGTCACAGCGCGGTCCCTGGGAAGCGGTAGTCATAGTCCTGTCGTTTACGGCGGGTTCGGCTCTGATTATGTGGCTCGGCGAACAGATTACGGAGTTCGGAATCGGCAACGGTATATCAATCGTGCTGTTTGCGAGCATTATTTCGCGTCTGCCGTCGGCGGTTGTGACGCTCGGAACAAACCTCACCACGGGCGCGGTTTCGTGGTTCACCCTGCTTGCGATACTTGCGGGCGTACTCCTTATAATCATACTAATCGTATTTGCTTCGGACGCGGAACGCAGAATACCGATACAATACGCGAAGCAAATGCGCGGGCGAAAGATGTACGGCGGTCAGTCAACTCACCTTCCTATGAAAGTGAATATGTCCGGCGTTATGCCTATCATTTTCGCGCAGTCAATAGCGTCGCTTCCGGCGACGATAATGATGTTTACAAATCCGGAACCCGCGCCGGGTTCCTTCGCGGCGGGCATACAGGGCTTTTTCAACACCAGTTCGCCGTTCTATATCGTTCTCTACTTCCTGCTGATAATCGGCTTCGGGTTTTTCTATTCCACGATACAGTTCAACCCGATTGAAGTCGCGAACAACCTCAAAAAGAACAACGGCTCAATCCCCGGCTTCCGCCAGGGACGCCCGACGAGCGACTTCATACGCAAGGTTCTGAACCGCATAACGCTATTCGGCTCAATCTACCTCGGAATAGTGGCGGCGTTGCCGCTGGCGTTCGGCTCGACGACGAAAATGGCGGGAGTGGCTCTGGGCGGTACGTCAATCATCATCGTGGTTGGTGTTGCGCTTGAAACGTTTAAGCAGCTAGAGAGCCAGATACTAATGCGGAACTACAAAGGATTTTTGGACAATTAACAGTTATCAAATATCAAATATCAGAGACGGGGGCGCACGTCCTTAAGCCTTAGCCATTAAGTTTCGTCCACCTTTTCAAAGGTGGCGGGTTCTTAGGGCGGAGCCCTAAGACGCTCGTCGCAACGAGCGGAAGCCCAGCAACTCTCGTCCTAATGCTCATAGCGCGACCCGCAGGTCGCAAGAGCCCAGTACCCTCGTCTAGACTTGCGACCCGTAGGTCGCCCTCCCCTCGTAACCCCCGTAGCACCCCCCGCCGCTGAGGCGGCACCCCCCTCTGAAGAGGGGGGCTTTGGAGGGTAGGACGTAGGGTGCGACCACCCCGCCGCCTGCGGGCGGCACCCCTCCCAAGAGGGGAATAGGACGGGGGTTTGGACGTTGGAGGCGACCACCCCGCCGCTGAGGCGGCACCCCTCCACAGAGGGGATAGGGACGTGGGGTTTGGACGTTGGTTGCGGGGACGTGGACGTGGGCGGAGGACGTGGGCGGAGGAGTGGACGTGGAAATGGGCGGAGGACGTGGACGTGGGTCAAGAGTTCGTCATTGCGAAGCGCCGGGAGGCTTGACATATAACCCGGTATAGGCGCGAAGCAATCCAGTGCCGCAGTCCGCAGATACGTATGTTACGCTCCCGGCACTGGATTGCCGCGCCGGTCTCATTCCTACGTATCTTACGCGTTCCGCGGCTCGCAATGACGGGGATTTGTCCCGCTACCTTTTGACTGAACCCCGCACCTAACGTTCAAGCCAAGCGGCTCGCAAGCCGCTCAAACGTCTAACCCAAGCGGCTCGTGAGCCGCCCAAATGTTCAAACCCGGCGGCTCGTGGCCGCCCTGTACCCGGAGGGTTTATATATTATGAAAATTATACTGTTAGGCCCGCCGGGGGCGGGTAAAGGTACGCAGGCGGCTAAACTAATCGACCTGCTGAAAGTTCCGGCGCTTAGTACGGGCGATATGCTTCGCGCGGCGGTTAAGGCGGGGACTAAAATCGGTCTGGAAGCCAAGAGCTTTATGGACAGCGGCGCGCTTGTCCCCGACGACGTTATTATGGGCATAGTCGGGGAGTATCTCAAAGGCGAACAGTGCGCTAACGGCTACATCTTAGACGGTATGCCGAGGACGCTCTCGCAGGCGGAATCGCTTGAAAAACTGGGCGTTAAAATCGACGCGGCCTTGTCGCTCGAGATTGCGGATTCTGAAATTGAGGCGCGAATGAGCAACCGCCGCTGCTGCCCGGTTTGCGGAGCGGTGTTTACAGCGGACGGGACTAACCCTCCCGTGAAGGAGGGCGTTTGCGACAAGTGCGGAGCGGGTCTGATAATCCGCGACGACGATAAGCCGGAAACGGTTCACAACCGCCTTGCCGTCTACCACGCTCAAACTGAACCTTTGATTGCGTTCTACAAAGAGCGCGGACTTCTCAAAACAGTTGACGCGACGCTATCAATCGACGCGGTTGAATCGGCTCTGAAAAAGGCACTCGGGCTGTGATAACACTACGAAGCGGCGCGGATATAGACCGCCTACGCGAGGCGGGGCGGTTGACCGCCGAAGTTCGGACGCTTGCGGGGAGCCTTGTGCGCCCCGGGGTAACGACTAAGGCAATCGACCGCGAAATACGCTCCTTTATCAAATCTCACGGAGCTAAAGCGAGCTTCCTCGATGAGGGTTTCCCGGGCGCGGCCTGCATATCGGTCAACGATATCGTAATCCACGGTATTCCCGGCTCGCGTATGCTTCACGAGGGCGATATAGTGAGCATAGACGTCGGGGCGTACCTCAACGGTTTTCACGGAGACTGCGCGGCTACGTTTCCCGTTGGTACGGTTTTGCCGGAACATCAGGCTCTAATTGACGGTACGCGTGAGAGTTTCTTTAAGGCGCTTGAAGTAATGCGCTCCGGGTACCGCGTCCGCGATATCGGTAACGCCGTTCAGAGCTACGCAGAGAGCCTCGGGTACGGCGTTGTGAAAGACTACTGCGGTCACGGAGTGGGGCGTAGGCTTCACGAGGACCCGGAAATCCCGAATTACGTAGACAACAGCCCGCGCGAAATCCAAAAGGGCAGAGTACGCCTGGTGGCGGGAATGGTTATCGCCGTAGAACCAATGGTAACGCTCGGGAGTTCGGAAACGTTCGTCGATAAGGACAAGTGGACGGTTCGGACAAAGGACGGGAAGTACAGCGCGCACTATGAGAACACGGTGCTGATAACCTCCGGCGAGCCCGAGATTTTGACACGATGATTGGGACGCTGTAAACGATTGGGACACTGTAAACAATTGGGACGCTGTAAACGATTGGGACACTGTAAACGATTGGGACGCTGTAAACAAAACGTGAAAAACTAAAGAGTTCGTCATTGCGAAGCGCCGATACGCTCAACATACAACACGGTATAGGCGCGAAGCAATCCAGTAGTATACGCCACAGATACGTAAGTTACGCTCCCGGCACTGGATTGCCGCGCCGGTTTCATTCCTACGTATCTTACGCTTTCCGCGGCTCGCAATGACGGACTAATAAGTCTTTGCCGTTTGAATAGACGCTCAAACCCAATGAATAACGCCCCAATGAATAGCCAACCTGATTAGCCAACACAATGAGTTTAACCCGATGAATGATGAACATTTAATAATGAAAAATAGTTTGGATTACCAATTGTGCAGGTCGATAGCGGGGCGTGACTGTGGGGTTTGCTACCTAATTGTTGGGTTGGAGCCTACGCGGACGCTGGTTGTTGACGGGAAGTTGCACAGGCTCGCGAAGCCCAAAGCTAAGAACCCTAAGCACATAGAACTACTCAACGAACGCGTTGAACTACTAAACCACACAGACAAGGAAATACGGCGCAGGCTATACACAGCTTGCAAAGGGGGAATTAACCGTTGAAAGATGACGTAATCGAACTGGAAGGCACGGTCGTCGAAGCGCTGCCAAACGCGGTATTCAAAGTAGACATAGGCAAGGGACACCAGATATTAGCACACATATCGGGGAAACTGCGAATGCACTTTATACGGATATTGCCCGGAGATAAGGTGACGGTGCAGATGTCGCCGTATGACTTGACGCGCGGACGGATAACGTGGCGGTCAAAGTAAATAACAGTTATCAAATATCAAATATCAGAGACGGGGGCGCACAGTCTTAAGCCTTAGCCTTGCAAGTTTCGTCCACCTTTTCAAAGGTGGCGGGTTCTTAGGGCAGAGCCCTAAGACGCTCGTCGCAACGAGCGGAACTCTCCGCAACCCACGTCCCAATGCTCATAGCGCGACCCGCAGGTCGCAAGTACCCAGTACCCACGTCCAGCCCCGCGGCTCGCAAGCCGCCCCCGCACTCCGTCCAAACCAAGCGGCAAGCAAGCCGCCCAAACACCCAAAAGGAGGGACAAGACAATGAAAGTACGGCCTTCAGTAAAGCCAATGTGCGAAAAGTGCAAAATCATTAAGCGCAAGGGGCGCGTGATGGTTATTTGCGAGAACCCTAAGCATAAACAGCGCCAAGGTTAATCCAATGAACAATGAACAGTTAACAGTTAACAATTTGCCGCGCACGGCGCGGGTTTTAGTACACTTATAATACATCGAAAGGATTGATTAACAAACTATGGCAAGAATAGCCGGCGTTGACCTGCCGAAAGACAAACGCATCGAAATCGGGCTGACCTACGTTTTGGGAATCGGCCGAAAGTCCGCCACGGATATACTCGCGGCGACCGGAATCAGCCCCGATACACGCGTAAAGGACCTCACGGAAAAAGACGTGGCCGCGCTTCGCGAATGTATCGACAAGAACTATACCGTAGAGGGCGACCTGCGGCGTTCCGTCGCGCTCGATATCAAGCGCCTGACGGAAATAGGGTGCTATCGCGGACTTCGGCACCGTAAAGGTTTGCCCGTTCGCGGACAGCGCACGAAAACAAACGCGCGAACCCGCAAGGGACCGAAGCGCACCGTAGCCAACAAGAAGAAATAAGGGGAGGATAAACACCTATGGCAGCACCTAAAAAGGCTCGTGTACGGACAAAACGCCGCGAGCGCAAAAACATAGAGCGCGGCGCGGTACACATTCGCTCCTCGTTTAATAACACAATGGTTACGATAACCGATTTAGCCGGAAACGCTTTGAGTTGGGCGTCAGCCGGCCAGCAGGGTTTCCGCGGTTCGCGCAAGAGTACGCCCTTCGCCGCGCAGACGGCTTCCGAGACGGCCGCTAAAGCCGCAATGGAACACGGACTGAAAACAGTCGAAGTCTACGTAAAGGGACCCGGTTCGGGACGTGAGGCCGCTATCCGCGCGCTTCAGACAGCCGGACTGGAAGTCACCCTTATCAAGGACGTAACACCGATACCGCACAATGGTTGCAGACCGCCCAAGCGGCGCCGCGTCTAAGAAAGGGGAAAAGAATTATGGCTAGATATACAGACGCCGTCTGCCGGCTGTGCAGACGGGAGGGACAGAAACTATTCCTCAAAGGCGACCGCTGCTACACTGAAAAATGCGGACTGGCGCGTCACGGCTACGCCCCCGGTCAGCACGGTCAGGGACGCACTAAGGCCAGCGAGTACGGTACCCAGCTTCGCGAAAAGCAAAAGACCAAGCGTTACTACGGCCTCCTGGAGAGCCAGTTCCGCTCGTACTTTGACAAGGCCTCACGCCAAAAAGGGCAGACGGGTGAAAACCTGCTGTCGATACTCGAATCGCGGCTCGATAACGCGGTTTATCGCTCCGGCTTCGCTATGTCGCGCCCGGAAGCGCGTCAACTTGTCAATCACGGACACTTTACGGTAAACGGCAAGAAGGTTAACATTCCGTCGTTTCTTGTAAAGCCGGGTATGGTCATCGCGCTGAAAGATAGTTCGCGCTCAATCGACAAACTCAAAAACAGCATAGAGGCGAACGCGTCGCGCCATACTCCGAAGTGGCTCGAATTTGACCGCGAGCAATACCAGGCGAAAGTAATCGGGGTACCGCTCAAAGAGGACATCGACCTGCCAATCGAAGAACACTTAATCGTTGAGTTATATTCTAAATAACGAAGCCCTCACAATTGGAAAGCTGCAAAACATTATCGTAGGCGTGCCGCGACAGCGGTTAATGACCGCGCGGCGGCGCCTCCAAAAAAAACTAGGAGGGTAAACTATGATAGAAATACAAAGACCGGCGATAAGGTGCGTAGAAGAAACGCAGAGCTACGGCAAATTCATTGCGGAACCGCTGGAGCGCGGCTACGGGACAACTCTCGGGAACTCGCTGAGACGCGTTCTCCTGTCATCGCTTCCCGGGACGGCGGTAACGAATATCAAAATCGACGGCATACATCACGAGTTCACAACAGTTCCGGGGGTAAAAGAGGACGTTACGGAACTCGTGCTAAACATAAAAAGCCTTATAGTTCGGCTTGACTGCGACGGCCCTAAAACGCTGTATCTGACGGCCGACGGTCCTAAGGACGTTAAAGCCGGCGATATAACGGACGACGGCGAAGTCGAAATACTCAATCCCGACCTTCATATCGCGACACTGAGCGACGGCGCGCGGCTCACTATGGAGCTTACGCTTAATCACGGGCGCGGCTATGTTGCCGCGGAACATAATAAACCCGTTAACGCCGTAATCGGACTAATACCTATCGACTCAATCTACAACCCCGTGCTTCGCGTCAATTATAACGTCGAGCCGGCGCGCGTAGGCTCCTCAATAGACAACGACAAGCTGACGTTCGAGGTATATACGGATAAGACAATCAGTCCGCGCCAGGCTGTGTCAATAGGCGCGGATATACTTCGCGAACAGCTTGACCTTTTTGCCGATTTGTGCGAAATGCCGGAGCGCCGGATAAGCTCGATAGATAAATCAGAGCCGCTGAAGCAGGGACTGCTTGATATGTCAATCGAGGAACTGGAACTGTCGGTACGTTCATTCAACTGCCTGAAACGCGCGAACATTAACACGGTAGCGGACTTAGTAACCAAGACCGAGGACGATATGATGAAAACGCGCAATCTGGGCAAGAAGTCAATGATAGAGGTACAGAACAAGCTGTCGATGCTAGGGCTGTCGTTAGCATTGAACAACGAGTGATGAACAAATAACAGTTATCAAATATCAAATATCAGAGACGGGGGCGCACGCTCTTAAGCCTTAGCATTTAAGTTTCGTCCACCTTTTCAAAGGTGGCGGGGATTCTAAAGGGGCGGCGCCCCTTTAGACGCTCGTCGCAACGAGCGGAACTCTCCGTAACCCCCGTCCTTATGCTCATAGCGCGACCCGCAGGTCGCAAGAGCCCAGTACCCCCGTCCAAGCCCTGCGGCTCGCAAGCCGCCCTCCCCCGCACCCAGTACCCCGCGACCCGCAGGTCGCCCAATCCGGGCGAGGCAAGCCTCGCCCCTACAGAGCCGCAATAATAACATCGCAACAGCCGTTGCAATAATATCGCAACAACCGTTGCAATAACATCGCAACAACCGTTGCAATAACACCGCAACAGCCATTGCAATAACATCGCAATAACAATATATCGGAGGAACGAATTTATGCCGGGAACACGGAAACTCGGACGCACAAGCGACCAACGCCGCGCGATGTTGCGTCAGCTTACAACGGATTTGCTCGACTACGGCGAGCTTCAGACAACCGTCACACGCGCGAAGGAAGTACGCTCGATAGCTGAAAAAATGATAACACTAGGCAAGAAAAACACGTTAGCGAGCCGCCGCCAGGCGATGACGTTCCTGACGCGTGAGGGCGTAATGACGAAAGTATTCAAAGAACTCGCGCCGAAGTACGAGGACAGAAAAGGCGGGTACACTCAAATCTACAAGCTCGGCCCGAGACGCGGAGACGCCGCGGAAATGGCGCTAATCCGCCTGATGGACTAATGGAGCCGCTTCACATTTTAATTTCCGGCGCAAACGGGCATATGGGGCGCACGGTGGCGAAACTCGCCGCCGACGACCCTATGCTTTGTGTTGCGGCGGGTTTTGACGTTTCAGACCCCCGCGACAGCAGCGCGCTTGAATACCCCGTGTATATCGGCTACAACGCTTATAAGCCGCTCGGTGAGGAAATCGAAGTCCTGATTGACTTTTCCTCTCCCGCCGCGCTTGAAAGCGGCTTGCTGGAGTTTTGCATACGCAATAAAATTCCGGCGGTGCTGTGTACGACGGGCTATTCTGAAAGCCACCTGGAGGGTATTCGCAGAGCCTCCGCGCATATCCCGATTTTCAAGACGGCAAACCTCTCGGCGGGTATACAGCTTTTGCTGAAGCTCGTTTCCGAAGCCTCCGCCGCGCTGGGTCCCGATTTTGACGCTGAAATACTCGAAGCGCACCACAAACGTAAAGTGGACGCTCCGAGCGGTACCGCACTGCTATTAGCGGACGCGCTGAACCGCGGTCGCAACTACGTAACAGACCGCAGTACAAGACGCGAACCGCGCCACAGCGACGAAATAGGCATTTCAGCAATACGCGGCGGAACTATCCCCGGCGAACACAGCGTAATATTCGCTGGTCTCGACGAGGTTATAGAAATTAAGCACAGCGTCTATTCCCGCGACGTATTCGCCACGGGTGCGCTCCGCGCCGCGAAGTACCTCGCGGGCGTCGGGAAGCCGGGGCTTTATAGTAGCTATTGAGGGTGCTGTAGCCCTTGCACCCCCGCAGCACCCCCCGCCGCCTTCGGGCGGCACGTGCGCTCTCTAAAGAGGGGGGCTTATGACAATTGACAATTGATAATGAATAATGAATAATGACGGGGGTTTGGACGTTTGGTTACGTCTAAACCTCCGTCATTGCGAGCCGCGCGAAGCAATCCAAGCCCAGTACCCACGTCCAAACCAACGTCTACGCGCCGTGCGCGGACGTAACTCCGTCCCCCGTCCCGGCGCAATGCGCCAGGACGGGGCAGGGCAACGCCCTGCCCTCGTATCAGCGAAGCGCCCGCCCCCGTCATTGCGAAGCACCGGTAAGCTTGCGATACGTAGGACGTTACAGGTGCGAAGCAATCCAGTGCCGGGAGCATAACATACGGACTACGTATCGCAGGATACTACGTCAACCCTGGATTGCTTCGCCGCATTTCATCTGTACGTATCGCGAGTGCGGTGGCGGCTTCGCAATGACGGGCAGGGCGAAGCCCTGCCCTGTTCCGGCGCTTTGCGCCGGAACGTTGGACGTGGGTTACGCAATCCGGGCGAGGCGAGCCTCGCCCCTACATAGTTTTTGCGTTGATTGTGGCGCAAACAAAAGGGCGGGTTTGAAACCCGCCCCTACGTTTATTGTGCGTCCCGCGTCCCGCGTCCCGCCCCCGCGTCCCACGTTCCACGTCCCGCGTCCTGCTCCCGCGTCCACCCCCGCGATTGTTTACGAAACATTTACAAATAGATTGCTAAACGGGGCTTGTAATTTATGTTGAAATATTGTATAATGTGACAGTATCGGTTAATTACTATCAGTAGCACCTGACAATTTTTGCGAGGGGTTATATATATGAATGTCCAGTTTCAAAACCTAATCGACGAAATCAGCGGCGCGACTACACGGCACGTCGGCATTATCGACGGCACGGGTATGGTTGTCGCCTCCTCCGACGTTACTTTTGTCGGCCACGTATTCACGGGTATCGCCGACGAATACTACGGCACGGACAACCGCGACCTTATGCTTCACGGCTACTACTTCCGCCTGCCGGACGTTCGCGAGCCGGGTTCAGACTTCGACTACGCGGCTTTTTGCGAGGGTTCGGACGCGGACGCGCGCAATACCGCGGTCTTTACCGCCATTTGCGTTAAGGAATCGCGCTCTTACAACGCTGAAAAGTTCAACCGCAGCCTTTTCCTCAAAAACCTTATGAGCGACAACACGCTTCTCAGCGAGGTTTACACGCGCAGTAAGGAGCTTCGCCTCAACCAGACCGCGCGGCGCGTAGTGTTCCTCGTGCGGCAGATTGAGCGGCCGGACGCGCTTTGCGCCGACATTATCCGCACCCTGCACCCCGATACTCAGCACGATTTCGTCATTCCTATGAACGACGAGGAGGTCGTCCTCATCAAAGAATTTGACCGCGAGTCGGACGTCACAAGCTCGGCCTACGAAACGATAGCCGCCGAGATTCTCGACGCGCTCACGACCGAGGTCTACGTCACAGCCCGCGTGGGCATAGGCTCCGACGCGGACAATATCCGCGAGCTTGCCGACAGCTACAAGGAGGCCTACGCCGCACTCGAGATTGGCCCCATTTTCGAGGAACACCGCTCGATTTTCAGATACAACGCGCTCGGCCTCGGGCGTATCATCTATCAGCTTCCCAACACGCTCTGCGAAATGTTCATCAGCGAGGTTTTCCAGAAAAACCCGATTGAGGCGCTCGACGCGGAAACGCTTCAGACAATAGACTTCTTTTTTGAAAACAACCTGAACGTATCGGAAACTTCGCGAAAGCTGTTCGTACACCGAAACACGCTCGTGTACAGGCTAGAAAAGATAAAGAAAATAACAGGCCTCGACCTACGCGAGTTCGACCACGCCATAGTTTTCAAAGTCGCCCTAATGGTTCGCAAATATATGAACGGGAAAAGCAGTTGACAAATAACAGTTATCAAATATCAAATATCAGAGACGGAAGTTTGGACGGGAGTTACGCCGCGCTGTGCGCGGGGGCAGGGCTTGCCCCTGCCCGTCATTGCGAAGCCGCCACCGCACTTGCGATACGTACCATAGAAATGCGGCGAAGCAATCCAGGGTTGACGTAGTAGTCTCAGATACGTAGGCACGTAAGACGTAAGACGTAAGACGTATGTTGTCCTCCCGGCACTGGATTGCTTCGCACCTGTAACGCCCTACGTATCGCGGGCTTACCGGTGCTTCGCAAAGACGGCGCACGGCGCCGGGACGTAAGACGTAAGACGTAAGACGTAGGACGTAGGACGTATGTTGTCCCCCCGGCACTGGATTGCTTCGCACCTGTAACGCCCTACGTATCGCAAGCCTACCGGTGCTTCGCAATGACGGGGCGGGCTTCGCCCTTGCCCCCGCCCCGCGTCCCACGTCTAAACCCCCGCAATTGTTCATTGTTCACTGTTCACTGTTCACTGAATAACCCTCGTCCCCAATCCCCTCTGTGGAGGGGTGCCGCCCGCAGGCGGCGGGGTGGTTCCCCCGCAGGACGCAACCCACGTCCAAACCAACGTATTTGATATTCGATATTTAATAACTGTTAACTATACACTTAACTATAAACAAGGTGAAATGATACAATTTACAAACGTACACAAGAGCTATGACAACGGTAGGCACGCGCTTCGGGGCGTTAGCTTTGCCATTGACGAGGGAGAGTTTGTCTTTCTTGTCGGACCCTCCGGCTCGGGTAAATCCACTATTATGAAGCTTTTCACGGGGGAGATTAAACCCTCGCAGGGGACTGTTGAGGTCAACGGCTTCAACGTCGGCAAAATCCGGCGCAGGAAAATGGCTAAACTCCGCCGCACGCTCGGCGTAGTGTTTCAGGACTTCCGGCTCATTGAAAAGAAATCGGTTTATGACAATATCGCGCTCGCGATGAGGGTGTTCGGCAAAACCGGCAAGGAAATACGCGCGAGGGTTGCCGAAGTCCTCACGCTCGTGGGGCTTGAAAAGAGCGTTCACGTTTTCCCGCCGCAGATGTCGGGAGGCGAGCAGCAGCGCGTCGCCATAGCCCGCGCGCTCGTCAATAAGCCCGCGCTGATTATCGCCGACGAGCCTACCGGCAACATCGACCCCGCGCGAAGCCTCGAGATTATGCACCTTATGGAGCGTATCAACCAGCTCGGCACAACCGTAGTCGTCGTCACGCACGAGAAGGAACTCGTTAATCGCTTCAACCGCCGCGTTATCGCAATCGACAAGGGCAAAATCGTCCGCGACAGCATTGGCGCGTATGACGATAAGACTTCCGACCAGCTGACGCTTGACCTCGAGAGCGTCCCCGTGGTTCAGCCTGACCCGGGGGATATACAAATCGCCGGCTACTACAGCTACGCCGTCTCGCCCTCCTATCCCGAAGCCGCGCAGGAACAGCCCGATATCCCCGAGGAATCCGTCCCGCCCGCCCCCGAATACCCCCGAATCCTAAGCGGCGACGTAAGCGAGTTCATCAACGCGATGATGAGCGATATTTTGGACGATAAAGACGACACATAACAGGTATCACATAGTCACTATCAGAGACGTTGGTTTGGACGGGGACGCGCACCCCCCGCGTCTGCGGACGCTTCCCCCCTCTAAAGAGGGGGGCTTTGGAGGGGGGCGCACACGTAGGTTGCGCCGCGCACGGCGCGGAGAGACCACTCCGGCGCAGTGCGCCGGAGTGGGGGCTGGGCTTGCCCCTGCCCGTCATTGCGAAGCCGCCACCGCACTTGCGATACGTAGTTGATGATATGCGGCGAAGCAATCCAGGGTTGACGTAGTATCCTGCGATACGTATGGACGTAAGGCGTAGGACGTAGGACGTATGTTGTCCCCCCGGCACTGGATTGCTTCGCACCTGTAACTGGGTACGTATCGCGGGCTTACCGGTGCTTCGCAATGACGGGCGGGGCAAGCCCCCGCCCCACGTCCTACGCCCCACGTCCCACGCCCCACGTCCTGCGTCCCGGCGCACCGTCATTGCGAGCCGCGCGAAGCTTTCCAAGCCCCGTTACCAACGTCCAACCCTCGTAATTACTCATTATTCATTATCAATTATCAATTATCAATTGTCATAGCCCTCGTCTCTGATATTTGCTAACTGCTAACTGCTAACTGCAAAGAGGACATCACAAATGCGATTTTTCAGCAAACTTGGATACTACTTAAAAGAGGGGATAGCCGGGGTGCTTGTACACGGCTTTCTTTCGTTTGCCTCGGTGTTTATTATATCTGCCTGCCTGCTGATTATGGGGTGCTTCGCGCTTGTCGCGGTCAATATCGACCATATCATTGACCAGTACGAGAGCGAGAACAAGATTGTCGCCTTTGTGGACGAAAACCTCACGGACGAGGACGCGCTCGCGCTCGGGGCGGCTATAGAGGGCGTTTCCAACATCAGGGGCGCGCAGTTTATCTCACGCGAGGACGCGTACCTGCGCTATCTCGACACCTACGCGAACAGCGAAATGGCGCGTATGTTCTCGGCAATCAGCCCCTCGACGTTCCGCTCGCGCTATACTATTACGCTCGTCGATTTGGCGCTTACGGAGGCCACCGTCAACGATTTGGTGAACGACGTACCCGGGATTGCCGAGGTCGTCGCCCACCTCGAAATATCGCGCGGCTTCGTGACGGTTCGCAACGTCGTCGGGATAGTATCAATCGCGCTCGTTATAATCCTTTTCGTGGTATCCGTATTTATGATGACAAACACGGTCAAGCTCACAACTTTCAGCCGCCGCGAGGAAATAGGCATAATGCGAATGGTCGGGGCGACAAGTATGTTTATCCGCTGGCCGTTCATAGTAGAGGGACTAATCCTCGGCCTGCTGGGTTCGGCAATAGCCTTCTGCGTGCAATGGGGACTGTACCAGTTCGCAACACAATGGGCGCAAACGTTTAGCTTCAGCATAGGCCTACTACCTTTCGGCCTCGTAGCCCTCCCGCTAATAGCCGTATTCGGCGGTATTGGCATATTAGTTGGCATAGGCGGCAGCGTTACCGCGATAAAAAATTACCTGAAAGTTTAGTTCAAATAACAGTTATCAAATATCAAATATCAGAGACGTTATGACAATTGATAATTGATAATGAATAATTGATAATTACGGGGGTTTGGACGGAGTTACGCCGCGCACGGCGCAGGGACTTGGATTTGCACAATCTACGTAGGGGCGAGGCTTGCCTCGCCCGGATTATTTGGATTGTGCAACTCTGCACCCCCCGCCTCTGCGGAGGCACCCCCCTCTAAAGAGGGGGGCTTTGGAGGATAGGACGTGGGTTGCGTCCGCGCACGGCGCGGGGAACCACCCCGGCGCTTCGCGCCACCCCTCCCAAGAGGGGAATGGACGCGACCGCGCCGTGCGCGGAGAACGTCGCGCAAAGCGCGGGGGCAGGGCTTGCCCCTGCCCGTCTTTGCGAAGCCGCCACTGCACTTGCGATACGTACCATTGAAACGCGGCGAAGCAATCCAGGGTTGACGTAGGCACCCCCGTGTGCGCCCCTCGTAATTATTCATTATTCATTGTCAATTATCAATTGTCATAACCTCCCGGCACTGGATTGCTTCGCACCTGTAACATTGTACGTATCGCGGGCGTACCGGTGCTTCGCAATGACGGGCAGGGCTACGCCCTTGCCCCCGCGCACGGCGCCGGGACGGGGAGGGCGGGTTTGAAACCCGCCCCTACGTCCCCACCCGCACGACCCCCGTCCAAACCCCCGTCATTATACATTATACATTATCAATTATCAATTGACAAAACCCAGCCCCCTCTGGGGAGGGGTGCCGCCGTCGGCGGCGGGGTGGTATCCCCCGCAGGGCGCAACCCCGTCCAAGCCAAAAAAGCCCTCCTCTTTAGAGGGGGGTGCCGCCCGCAGGCGGCGGGGGGTGCAGAGTTGCAAAAGGTAAACACTATCGCGCCCCAACAAAATTTGCGATTTACTGTTGCATTATAGTAAACCTTGTGGTATAATAGCACTTGGCGTTGCCAATACGGTAGCGGTTCACTTGCCCTCGGAAAGGAGGGCGATGCCAATGGACTATGTAACCTGGCCTGAATTATTGCAATTCTGCCTTGTTATCCTTGGCGTTTTAGGCATAGGTACCAGCGCAATCGGCTTAGTGATAAGTTTGATAGTGCTAGCCGTTAAGGTCTACAAAAAGAAGTAACCGCCCCTCATCCCAATGTGTGGCGGTTATTTCTTTTTAATACAAGAATAACAGAGGGCAACGAGCCGCTATCGGCAACGTCACTTATATTTACTATTATACACACATCTCTCCGCTTTGTCAATAGCCAAAATGCGGAATTTAACAATTTATCAACGAGGTAAACGAAAAATGAAACGACAGCGTACAATTGTCCGGGTTATATGCATAGTTCTTGCGGCGCTTCTTGTCGGGGGGCTTATGCTTAGTATGTTCTCCGGGGCGGGAGCCGCGCTTAAGGACGACCTTGCGGCTTTGCGCTCTAAGGCCGCGGCTATCGCGAGCGAGAAGCAGAACGTTAAAGCGCAAATCAAGGAAACCGCCGGGAAAATCGCCGAGGTCGGCACTACCAAAGCCCTGCTTGACCACGAGATTTCGCTCACGGAAGAGGAAATTGACAACCTCAACGCCCAAATAAGCGTAATCGAGGGTCAGATAGCGGAAAAAGAAGCGCAGTACAACCAAACGAAAAGCGCGGAGGAAGCCACCTACGAAATTTTCCGCGCACACGTCCGGGCAATGGAGGAGAACGGCGAGGTCAAATACCTCGAAATCCTGTTCGGGGCGCGTGACTTTGCGGATTTACTATGGCGCGTTGACTTTATAACGGAGATTATGACGGCCGACAGCCGCGTAACCGACGACTACGTAGCGGCGCAGTCGCGGACTATCGCCGTGCAGGCCGATTTGCAGGGCGTGTTGAACGAGGTTGACGACTATCGCGGTCAGGTTCAGCTGAAACAGCTTGAGCTTGAGGAACAGGTTCACGAAGCCGAGCGTATGATGGAGGCGTTTTACGCTGACCAGGAGGCTAACCAGGACGTACTGAACAAGCTACAGGCGGACGGCGACGCTCTGCAAGCCAAAATAAGCAGTACGCTCGCGAAAATCGCGGAGGAGGAGCGCAAAGCCCGCGAGGAGGCCGAGAAAAATAAAAAACCCGCAACGAACATAGTCTATTCGAGCGGTACATATCAGTGGCCGAGTAATAGCACCCTCGTAACCTCCGAGTTCGGCGACCGCAGCAGCCCGACCGAGGGCGCGTCCTCTAACCACAAGGCGCTCGATATAGGAGCCGCGCGCGGAAGCAACGTCTACGCCGCCGACAGCGGCCAGGTCGTCACCGCGACCTACAGCTCGAGCTACGGCAACTATATAATAATCAACCACGGCGGCGGCCGCTCCACGCTCTACGGTCATATGAGCAAGCTGAAAGTAAGCAAGGGCGACACGGTTACAAAAGGACAGGTAATAGGCCTCGTAGGCTCAACGGGAATCTCAACAGGCCCGCACCTCCACTTCGAAACAAGAGTAGACGGAGTACCGGTAAACCCAAGGAACTATTTCAAATAACAGTTATCAGATATCAGATATCAGTTATCAAATGTCAAATATCAGAGACGGGGGTTTGGACGAGGGTTGCGGGGAACGGGTCGTACAATAAACGTAGGGGCGGGTTTCAAACCCGCCCTCGTGCGCCGCGCTTGACATTTCGCGCGGGTTTTGGTATACTGTAGTAAGAAACGAGGTGGGACTATGGAAAACACGGCAGGGCTTACACAAAAACAAATTAAGCAGTTCAAAGCGTTAGACCTTATCGTTGAAATGTGCGCCGGAGCGACGTATTCAACAGACGATTACTTCCGCGAAAAGCAACTGGAAATAGACCTCGAGGAAGCAAACTATGAGAGGTTAATGCACTCGTCGGCTAATAATTTTGTTTTTCAAAAACAACAAGCACTGGAGCTAGTGTAATGTATAATACATTCGTGTTAGACGCCTGCGCGATAATCGCGTATTACAAAAAAGAAAACGGCGGGCGTATCGTTTACGATATTTTGAGAAGCGCGATTAAAGGCGAAGCGCGGGTTTTTATGCATAAAATAAACCTGTATGAAGTTTATTACGGATTGTATATCGAATACGGCGAAGCCTTTGCAAACGCGGTTTTGGAGCAGTTGAACAATATTGAGTTGATAATTGACTCTGAAATCACAGATGAAATTTTCGCAAAAGCAGCTTATTTCAAAATCAAACACGGCAGAATGTCACTGGCGGATTCGTATTTACTCGCCGAAGCCGCCGTTCGCGGCGCGAAGATTGTCACTTGCGACCACCACGAGCTTGACCTTGTTGAACGTTCCGGGCTTCTTGAATTTTTATGGATTAGATAAGCCGCAAACGGTTATAATATCTCATATTTTATAACCGGAGGATAATATCTATGGCAAAACTCAAAGGCTCGCGCACTGAGGCTAATCTTCAGGCCGCTTTCGCAAGCGAAGCTGTCGCGCGCACTAAGTTCGACGCATACGCGGGGGCCGCAAAAACGGACGGTTTCGAGCAAATCGCCGCCTATTTCTACGAAACCGCCAACAACGAAAAGGAACACGCGGAGGTCTGGCTAAAAAAGCTCGCGCTACTGGGGCAGACCCCGGCAAACCTCACGGCGGCGGTTGCGGAGGAACACGAGGAACTGGCGGTGATGTACAAGGAATTTGCTAAAGTCGCGGAGGAGGAGGGTTTCAGCGATTTAGCCGAGTTATTTGAAAAGGTAGGCACAATAGAAAAACGTCACGGGAAACGCTACAACGCCCTGCTTGCGAATATCGAAAAGGGAACGGTATTCAAGCGCGACGAGGAAACGTTCTGGATATGCCGAAGCTGCGGCCACGTCCACAAAGGCGCGGAACCGCCGCAAACCTGCCCCGTATGCTCCTACGCCCAGGCGTTCTTTGAACTGCTGGTGAAAGACTATTAGGCAAATAACAGTTAGCAAATATCAAATATCAGAGACGTTGGTTCAGTTAACAGTTATCAGATATCAAATATCAGAGACGGGAGGTTTGGACGGGGGATACGTCCGTGCATTGCGCGGGGAGAAGGCAGGGCGAAACGGGGGCGAAGGCAGGGCTTGCCCTGCCCAGCCCGTCATTGCGAAGCACCGGTACGCCCGCGATACGTACCCAGTTACAGGTGCGAAGCAATCCAGTGCCGGGGGGAGAACATACGCCTTGCGTATCGCGGGATACTACGTCAACCCTGGATTGCTTCGCCGCGTTTCATTAACTACGTATCGCAAATGCGGTGGCGGCTTCGCAAAGACGGGCAGGGGCAAGCCCTGCCCTGTCCCGGCGCAGTGCGCCGGGACGGTGGACGGGGTTACGTCCGCGCACGGCGCGGGGAAACCACCCCGCCGCTACGCGGCACCCCTCCCAAGAGGGGAATTTACGAGGAAGGCTTCCACAACCCCGCAACCCACGTCCAAACCCCATTCCCCTCTTAGGAGGGGTGCCGCCGCAGCGGCGGGGTGGTTTCCCCGCGCCGTGCGCGGACATCTGATATTTGATATTTGATAACTGTTATCTAACCCTCCCGTTAATCTCTTTCGCGAGCTCCATATACGCTGTGCTGCCTTTGCTTGCGGGGTCGTAGGCTGTTACTGGTTTGCCGTGGCTCGGGGCTTCCGAGAGGCGGACGTTTCGCGGGATTGCCGTTTTGAAAACTTTGCTTTTGAAATGCTTTTTGACCTCCGAAGCGACCTGCGTAGAGAGGTTTGTCCGCGCGTCGAACATCGTAAGTAGTATACCCTCAATTTCCAGCGCGGGATTTAGCCCGCGCTGAAGCATTTTTATCGAGGTCATAAGGTCAGCTATACCCTCCAGAGCGAGATACTCGCACTGCACGGGTATAATAAGGCTGTCGGCGGCAACAAGCGCGTTTAACGTAAGCAGTTCAAGCAGCGCGGGGCAGTCGATAAATATAACGTCAAAATCGTTCTGCACCTCCAAAAGCGCGGAGCGCAACACGTGTTCGCGTTTTTCAAAAGAGGTGAGCTGTATGCCCGCCCCGAATAGCCCTTTGTTAGCGGGAATGACGCTTCCGTACTTGGTTTTGACTATTGCCCGGGAAACAGGCACACCCTCTAGCAGTACGTTATAGGAGCTGAAAGCCGCGGCGTCTTTGTCAACGCCCAGGCCGGAGGTGCTGTGTCCCTGCGGGTCTACGTCAACGAGCAGCACCCTGCGCCCGGTAAGCGTGAGCGCGGCAGTGAGATTGACCGCCGTGGTGGTCTTGCCCACGCCGCCCTGTTGATTGAATAACGCGATAGTTTTCGCCATTGGTAATCCTCATTGGGAGCGTACAAATTACGTAGCGGCTCGTAGGGGCGGGGTTCAAACCCGCCCTAACGGCGTGTGCGAGATCATTATAAACGGTACAACCCGGTGGGCGGGTTTGAAACCCGCCCCTACGAACGCGTAACGAAAAATGTCCGCTCCCTCTTTATTTTTGCTCTTGACAAAAGTAGTGTGCGGGTGGTATAATGTAAAAGGTACGGGACAGTGCCGGACGGCTCCGCCTTTGGTTTTTAGCCTCAATCTCTCCGCAACGCGATTGAGGGGCGCATTGATTATAGACCTAGCCTATAGGTAAAAGATTTTTGCTTTGCAATTCGGCTAAGTAGTCACAACTTGGTGGGAGGGACTACTTCTTCCGATTCACAACATCAGCTAACATTATTCCTAAACCTACGCAACTCACGGCAAAACCGCAAACCGCTACGATGAAGGACAACGCTTCGTAGAGTGTCATTCGAAACCACCCCCTTTATGTAGGCGGTCAGAGCCAGTCCCACTGTCCCGATAATCCTATTATACCACAGGTTTCCGCATATTTCAACAGGAATTTTAATATGGGGTTTCCACGCCCTGTTTACCCGCGCCGCGCTCCCCCGGTGAATAATTACGTCTCTAATTGCAAATAATCACCTTACAGACAATTGTAGGGTGATATTTTATTATGCAGACAATAATCCTTGCCAATACGCCTAAGATACTGTCGTTCGCGGCTGTCGGGGGCGATGTGGAGCGTGACGGGCCGCTTGGCTCCGAGTTTGATTTTTTATCCGACGACCCTTATTTTGCCCAGCCTACCTGGGAGCGCGCTGAAACTGAAATGCAGCGCAAGGCCTACGCAATCGCCTGCGACAAGGCGGGACTGTGTATTTCAGACGTTGAAGCCGTGCTTGCGGGCGACCTGCAAAGCCAGTCCACCGCGAGTTCGTTCGCTATGTCGGAGAGTAAGTCAGTATACTTCGGCCTGTACGGAGCCTGCTCGACTATGGCGGAGAGCCTCGGCCTCGCGGCTCTGCTCGTCAACGCCGGGTATTACTCGAACGTCGCGGCGGTAACGTCCTCGCACTTCTGCACTGCCGAGCGGCAGTTCCGCTTCCCGCTGGACTACGGCGGTCAGCGCTCGCTTACTTCGCAATGGACGTCAACCGCGGCGGGAGCGCTGTTGCTCGGAAACGGCGGCGCGGCGGTGAAAAACTCCGGTATCCGCGTTACTTCGGTAACTCCCGGCAAGATACTCGACGGCGGCATTACAGACGTTATGAATATGGGCGCGGCAATGGCTCCCGCGGCGTATCAGACGCTCTGCGCCCATTTCGCCGATTTGAATATTGAGCCTGATTACTACGACCTAATCCTAAGCGGCGACCTCGGCGACTTCGGTCACTCGATAGTAACAGATTTTTTCGCTAAAAGCGGCGTAACGCTCTATAACTATAACGATTGCGGGCGGCTCATCTACGACCGTGAAACGCAGGACGTCCGCGCGGGAGGTTCCGGCTGCGGCTGCTCGGCAAGCGTCCTCTGCGGTCATATCCTCCGCAGAATGGAGCGCAGGGAGCTGAAGCGCGTGCTGTTCGCCGGAACGGGAGCGTTAATGTCGGCGACAAGCGCGGCGCAGGGACTGACAATTCCCGGAATATGCCACGCTGTCGCGCTCGAAACGGAGGGATAACGAATGTTAATGCTTGATATAATAAAAGCCTTTGCGGTGGGCGGTCTGCTCTGCGCGGCGGCGCAGGTTCTCATAGACAAAACAGCCGTAACGCCCGCCAAAATACTGACGGGCTTCGTAATCCTCGGGGTAATTCTCGGCGCGGCGGGAGTGTTCAAGCCGCTCGCGGAATTTGCCGGCGCGGGGGTAATGGTACCGCTAATGGGCTTCGGAAACGCCCTCGCGGAGGGAGTTCGCAAAGCCGTAACGGAACAGGGCGCAATAGGAATCCTGACAGGCGGCATAACAGCCTGCGCGGGAGGCATAACCGCTGCGATAGTGTTCAGCTTCGCGGCCGCGCTAGTTACGAAATCGAAAGAGAAGTAGCGTGGGGCTTAGACGAGCCACAAAAATTTCCTTGTCTGGGCGGGTGTATTTACATTCTGCGTATACATCTCCCGTCTACGCGCCGTGCGCGGGACAGGGCGCGCCCTGTCCGTCATTGCGAAGCCGCCGCAAGATTTGAGATACGTAACATTGAAACGCGGCGAAGCAATCCACGGTTTACGCAGAACCAACAGATACGTTTCTTGCGGTTCTACGTCAACCGTGGATTGCTTCGCCGCCTAAACATTGTACGTATCGCAAGCCTTGCGGCGGCTTCGCAATGACGGGGGCGGGCGCTTCGCTGATAGTTTACAATAAAGCTCTCGCGAAATTAGCACTACTTATTTTATTTTCAAAAATTCAAATAGAATAATCAACTCATTATCCTCTCCGTTTTGAGCGCGTCAAAATCCAGGTCGCCCGGAATAATTCCGAATAAGGACTTTACCGCCGCTACTTTATCAAAAGGGGCGGCGGTATCAGTCCCGGTGCCTGTAATTTTTGCTACCGCCAGTCCATCTTTCATAACGAAGATATTTTTCTTTCCCGCTAAATCAATGTATTTTTCAGTATCTGTTTTCAGCTCTGTTAATGTTACCTGCATAGCCGGTACCTCCTAATCATATTATACTGCTTTATTATACAACATATCCGCCCCCCTGTCAACTCCCGGCAACTCTCCCTGTCGCCCAGGCTATTTGCAGGTTGAAGCCTCCCGTGTACGCGTCCGTGTCGAGAACCTCGCCGCAGAAGTATAGACCCGGGGCTAGTTTGCTCTCCATTGTCGAGGGGTTTACCTCGCGGACGTCTACGCCGCCGGAGCTTATTACGGCTTCGGACAGGGGGCGCGTGCCTGTGATGTTTAACGTGAAACACTTGAACAGCCCGGCAAGCGCGAGCCGCTCGGGCTTCGTAATCGAGTGAACCTTTTTGCCGGGAGCTATACCGCTTCCGCGCACCAGTACCGGGCGCAGGAGCGGCGGGGCGAGGTCGTCAAGCGCGTTTGAAAAATCGCGGTTGCTGTACTTCTCAAAATCGCGCTGTAAACGTTTATCGAGCGTTTCAAAATCGAGCGCGGGTTTTAAGTCAATCTCCAGCGTGACGTTCGGGCAGTCCGGCGGCAGGTGACAGCTTGCCGACAGTACCAACGGACCTGAAACGCCGAAGTGCGTGAACTGCATTTCGCCAAAATCCTCGAAAAGCGTTTTCCCTCCGGCTTTGAGTTTTACCGAAGCGTTTTTCAGCGACAAGCCCTGTAAATCCCCGCAAGCCGCGTCGTCCGAAGTCAGCGGAACGAGCCGGGGGCGCGGCTCGATTATATTATGCCCAAACGCCCGCGCAATCGCGTAGCCGTCGCCGGTTGAACCCGTCGCGGGATAGCTCAGGCCTCCCGTAGCGATTATGACGCGCCCCCCGGCGAGCAGCAGCTTCTTGATTTTCCCCTTGTCGTCAAAACGCTCCTTGATAATCGTCACGCCAAGGCGCAGCATTTCGCGCTCCAGCGCGTCCGCTACGTCGTTCGCGTTGTCAGAAACAGGAAAGACCCTGCCGCCGCGCTCGGTTTTGAGCGGAACTCCCAAAGCCTCAAAAAACTCCATAGTATCAGCGGGCGGGAAACGCCTCATCGCGCTATATAAAAACTTGCCGTTAGTGACGACGTTCGCGATAAGCGTGTTAAAATCGCAGTTATTAGTAAGATTACAGCGACCCTTACCCGTAAGCCGCAGCTTACGCGCAAGCACCTCGTTTCTGTCATAGAGCGTAACCTCGTCGCCGCGCCGCGCGGCGGTAACAGCGGCAACGCAACCCGCCGCCCCGCCGCCGATTATTAGAGTTTTTGACATTGTTGTGTTACCTCGTTGTATAGTTAACAAATAACAAATAACAAATATCAAATATCAAATATCAGAGACGAGGGCAGGACGTGGGTTGCGTCCGCGCGGCGGGGTGGGTTCCCCGCACACGGACGCAACCCCTCGTCCAAACCCCCGTCATTGCGAAGCACCGGCAAACTCGTGATACGTAGGACGTTACAGGTGCGAAGCAATCCAGTGCCGGGGGGACAACATACGGACTACGTATCGTAGGATACTACGTCAACCCTGGATTGCTTTGCCGCATATCATCACTACGTATCGCAAGTGCGGTGGCGGCTTCGCAATGACGGAGGCGGGCGCTTCGCTGATACGTTGGCAGGACGTGAGTACGCCGCGCACGGCGCGGAAACCACCCCGCCGCAGCGGACGCAACCCCCGTCCAAACCCTCGTATTTGATATTTGATATTTGATAACTGTTAACTATTAACTGTTAACTGTTAACTATTCATAAACGTTATTATCGCTCCATATACGCTCAAGCTCCGCGAACCTGCCTGATATCTCGTCTTGCCGGGCTTCGGCTACTGATGCTATCAGGGCGTTTATTACGCTCAATGGTGCTACGAGCGAATCAGCGAAGCTTACCATATCGCCCTTTGCGTATATGCAGATGTCGGAGACCGCTTTCAGCGGCGAGCTTGGAGCGTCGGTCAGGGCGATTACCGCCGCGCCCTTTGACTTCGCGAATTTCAGCGCGTGAACGGTTCTCTGCGAATAGCGCGGGAAAGATATGCCTATGACCGTATCGCCGGGCTTGCCTACGGAGAGGATTTGCTCCGGGACGCCCACGCCTCCCGCCGTTTCCGTGAGGATTTTAACGTTGTCGAACATAATATTGCAGTAGTAGCCAAAGAACAGCGCGAGCGCCGCCGAGGTTCGCGAGCCTACGATAAAAATGCGCCCCGCGTTGTTTAGCGCGACCGCCGCTTGCTTGAACGCCTCGCGGTCGAGGTTTTGAAGCGTTCTGCGGATATTGTCAAGGTCTGATTTCAACACGGTATCGAGCAGACTGTCAATAGACTCGTCGCTGTGCGCCGACTTGCCCTTTTCCTTGAACGCCTCGATACGCTGAACGCTAGTAAGCTTTGCGCGAACGGCGTCCTGAATGGCGCGGCGAAGCTTCGGGTAGTTCCCGTACCCGAGTTTTTCCGCAAAGCGCACAACGGTGCTTTCGCTAACGCCGATTAACGAGGCGAGCCGCCCCGCCGTAAGCGCGTCAATATCGAAGCCGTAACGCTCCGGGTTCTGCGTGAGCCTAGTAATATACTCCGCAATGCGCCGCTGGCTCTTGGAAAGCCTGCGCCCGCTATCGGTAATGGCTTGTTTGATGTCAAGCATTGTCGTTTCACTCCAGTTGTGTTTCAGTTAACAGTTAGCAAATATCAAATATCAGAGACGGGGGCTTGGACGTGGGTTGCGCCCTGCGGGGGACACCCCCCGCGTCTGCGGACGCTTCCCCCCTCTAAAGAGGGGGGCTTTGGAGAGTAGGACGGGGGGTGCGTCCGCGCGGCGGGGAGGTTCCCGCGCCGTGCGCGGCGTACTCACGTCCTGCCAACGTATCAGCGAAGCGCCCGCCCCCGTCATTGCGAAGCCGCCACCGCACTTGCGATACGTAGCGATGATATGCGGCGAAGCAATCCAGGGTTGACGTAGTATTCTGCGATACGTAGTCCGTATGTTGTCCCCCCGGCACTGGATTGCTTCGCACCTGTAACGTTCTACGTATCGCGGGCGTACCGGTGCTTCGCAAAGACGGCGCACGGCGCCGGGACGTAGGGCGCAGGGCGTAGGGCGCAGGACATAGGGCGCAACTCCCGTCCTACCCTCCAAAGCCCCCCTCTTTAGAGGGGGGAAGCGTCCGCAGACGCGGGGGGTGTCCCCCGCAGGGCGCAACCCTCGTCCTAACCTTCGTCTCTGATATTTGATATTTGCTAACTGTTAACTGGATTATAAAACTCCGTTGATACCAAATGGCGGCGTAGTTCGGCTTTTACCCGCCATTCGGGGTAGCCTTTGCGGCGGTAGTGTTCGCAGAGTTCCGCTCCGTATTCCTCGTCGTTCAGGAGGCCGCGTTCGAGCAGGTATTCGACCGCGTAGGCCGCCGACGTGTCGCTCTCGCCTTTAGCGAGAAGCTTGTGGCGCAACTCCTCAACGCCGTGCGAGCGGTAGCCCAAAATACGCAACGCCCGCTGTAAGCACTTGCGCTGTTCCTCGTTAATTATCAATTGTCCATTATCAATTATCAATTGACCGTCACCCATTCCGGTTTCCTTTCCGTGTAGAGCGCGTATTTTGTAAAACCCGCTTCTTTGAGGAGTTCCGCGCCTTGTTTTAGTTTGTCGGTTCCCGCGCCGGCTACGTGCGAGTCGCTTCCGAGGGTTATGAGTTCGCCGCCGAGGGCTTTGTACTCTTTGAGGATACCAAGCGAGGGGTAAAAACCGCCGCTGCAATTCAGCTCTAAGCCCTTGCCGCTTTTGATAATGGCTTTCAGCACCTTTTGAAGCGTTTCGCCCGCCGCCTCGTCCGCGCGAAGCTGTTCCATTGTCAGCCCGAAGCGGTTATTGTACCGAAGCGGATAGCCCAGGTGCGCGATAATGTCAAACTGCCCGTCCTCGATAAGCGGTAGGTGAAACTCAAAATAACGGCGCATATTTTCAATGTGAGCGGCGCGGCTCTCGGGGATATACTGGTAATAGTCCACGCCGTCCGGGTCGAAATGTATCGAGCCGAGGACGATATCAAAGGGGCGCGCCTGTAGATATTCGTAGGTTTCAAGCGGCGCGAGCTGCCCGGAGCCGAGTTCCACGCCGACCCGCGCGAAATCCTCCGGCAAAAACACAGCGCGCTGCTCCGGCACAAGCGTTTCGTAATGCTCGGTAAAAGTCAAGCCCGCGACACCGCGCAGCCGCGCCGCGTCAACACTCGCAAGCCTAACGGCGGAGGAGTCATACGAAAACAAACTATGAACGTGCTGGTCGTAAAGTTTCATTGTAGCTCCTATTTTCAGTTAACAGTTATCAAATATCAAATATCAGAGACGTTGTAACAGTTAACAGTTAGCAGATATCAAATATCAGAGACGTTGGGTTTGGACGAGGGTTGCGGGGACGCGTCGCGCTCGGCGCGGGAAACCACCCCGCCGCCTGCGGGCGGCACCCCTCCACAGAGGGGATAGGGGTTGGACAATTGATAATTGATAATGAATAATTACGGGGGTTTGGACGTAGGTTGCGGTGGGTGTACGTTCCCACGTCCAAAACCTTCGTCCTTATCCCCTCTGTGGAGGGGTGCCGCCGCAGCGGCGGGGTGGTTTCCCCCGCGCAGTGCGCGGACGCAACCCCCGTCCTCACGCAACCCGCGTCCCGGCGCGGTGCGCCGTCTTTGCGAGCGCCGGAAAGCGTGCGATACGCAGGGCGTTACAGGCGCGAAGCAATCCAGTGCCGGGGGGATAACATACGTATCTGCGGATTACGGCACTGGATTGCTTCGCCGCTGTACGCCCTACGTATCTGACGCTTTCCGCGGCTCGCAAAGACGGCGCACGGCGCCGGGACGAGGGGCGGCGCACGGCGCCGGGACGGGGGGCGGCGCACTGCGCCGGGACGGGGGGCGGCGCACTGCGCCGGGACGGGGGGCGGCGCACTGCGCCGGGACAGAT
>JAISJH010000027.1 GCA_031261635.1 Oscillospiraceae bacterium | reverse complement strand
GTCAATTTTCTGGGCGGGGGCCAACCCGGGGCGGGTCCAAAACAATACGTATCTGGGTTTCCGGGCAGTGTTTTCCCGCGCCGGTCTCAATGGTACGTATCGCGAGCTTACCGCGGCTCGCAATGACGGACTTTTGAGTTTTCACGTTTTCAATACAGCCGCGTATTCATATAGTCCTAAACAGCCTCAAAATGCCCCTACCTCATATCGTCCTAAACAGCCTCAAAATCCCCCTCAGCGGCTTACCGTTCATTATCCGTAGCACACCCTCCAGCCGCGCGGGGGGCAATAGACCCTCGCTCATCATTCCGTAGGCTCGTAGCGGCGTTTCGAGTTGCGTGGCTTCCGCCATACGCTTAAAACCCTCGTCGCCGTTGTTATCGGGGTCGCCGTATATCGCGTTGGTTTTGCCTACGATAATTTTTTTCATCAGGCGGCCGAGCCGCTTATCTTTTATGTCCTCTAAGGTGCAGTTCGCGTGTATAGCCTCACCCGCTACGCGCCGCTTTGGAGGCAGTCCCACGCTAAAGAAACCGTCAAAATTCAGCGTCTCGTTAAAATCCTCGCTTCCGGCGACGTTTACGCTTGCGGACGCTCTAATATCCGCGCTTGACGCTCCCACTGAAATGGTGTACTCTCCGCGCTCCGTGTCCCAGTTACCCTTTTTGCGATTGTAATATTCAAACGACCGCGCTTCCAATGCAAATGTTATCGTGCGGCTCTCGCCCGGCTCTAAAAAAACTTTTTCAAAGCCTTTCAACTCACGCGCCGCGCGATAAACTTTCGACGTTTCAGGCGCGGAAATATATAACTGAACAATCTCCGCTCCCGCCACGCTTCCGGTATTTTTCACTGTCACGGACGCGCTCTCCGCCCCCGCGCTGAAATCAGAATATTCAAACCCGGTATACGACAGCCCGAAGCCGAAGGGAAACGCCACCGGCTTATTAAACGTATTGTAATGACGATAGCCGACAAAAATACTCTCCCTGTACTCGACCGACAAATCGCCGTTAGAAAAATTCCCGTAGCAGGGCGTATCCTCAATAGCGAGCGGGAAAGTCTCAGCGAGTTTGCCGCAGGGGTTTTTCACTCCCGCGAGCAGGTCGGCGATACCGCCGCCGCCCGCCTGACCGCCGAGGTAGGCGAGTAAAATGCCTTTAACCGTGCCGCTCCAGGGCATCAGCACAGGCGCACCGCATTGCAGGATTACCACAACATTAGGGTTCGCGCTTACCGCCGCCTCTATCATCGCGTTATGAGCCTCCGGCAAATCGAGCGTTACGCGGTCAAAACCCTCGCTCTCGTATTCGTCCGGCAGTCCCGCGAACACTAAAACCGTTTCCGCGCTTGCCGCTAGTTTTTTAATTTCCTCAATGTCGCTCCCTCCGCAGTACGTAGCTTCAAAGCCGAGTTTTATTAGCTCGTCATAGGTATTGTCTAGTTTCAGCGGATTTATACGACTGCTCCCCGCGCCCTGATAGCGCGGTTTTTCTTTTGCGAAGTCGCCGATTACGGCGATTTTACCGCCTTTTTTGAGCGGCAGTACAGCGTTTTCATTCTTAAGCAATACCGCCGATTCAGCCTGCGCTTTTCTAGCAAGTTTATGGTGCGCTTCAAGGTCAATAGAAAAATCCGTTTTCATTGCGTCAAGCGAGTCAAGAACCAACTCCACAAGCCGCCGCGCTGTTCTGTCTAAAATCTCGCCGTCAAGTTCGCCGCGGCGAACCGCCCGCGCTAAAATCCTGTCATTAAAACCGCCCGAGGCGGGCATTTCGAGGTCAAGCCCCGCCCTAATGCCCTCAACGCGGTCATTTACGGCGTTCCAGTCGCTTATTACTACGCCGTCAAAACCCCATTCATCGCGCAGAATGTCCGTAAGCAGTTCCTTATTTTCGCTTGCGAATACGCCGTTGACTTTATTATAACTGCACATCACCGTTCGCGGTTTTGCTTTCTTAACAATCTTTTCAAAGGCCGCGAGATATATCTCGCGGAGCGCGCGCTCGTCTATCGCGGAGTTCCCAATCATACGGTACTGTTCCTGGTTATTCGCCGCGAAATGTTTAAGCGAGGTGCCTACGCCGCGCGACTGTATGCCCTCTGTAATAGCGGCTCCGAGTTCACCCGCTACGTAAGGGTCCTCGCTGAAATACTCAAAATTTCGCCCGCAGAGCGGACTGCGCTTAATATTAACGCCGGGACCGAGAACGACGCTGACGCGCTCTTTGAGAGCCTCCGCGCCGATTGCCGCGCCGATTTCGCGCAGAAGCTCCCTATCGAAGCTGTTAGCCGTAGTCGCGGCCGCCGGAAAGCAGGTTGCAGGAGCGCTGATATTCACGCCCATATTATCCATTCGCCCGACCTGCTTACGTAAACCGTGAGGACCGTCCGCGAGCATTATCGCCGGCAAATTCAGTCGCCCGACGGCTTTAGTGTGCCAGGTATCCGCGCCGGAGCAGAGGCTCGCTTTTTCCTTTAGCGTCATTTGCGCGACAAGCTCCGCGGCTTTTTTACTATTCATCTAAAATTTCCCCTCGAGCAGTTTATTTGCCTCCGCCTTGCTTATTTCCCCGGTGTTGCATTTTACCATAATCTGCACGTACTTGTCGCGCAGTTTGTAGCGCCATAGTATCGGCAGCGACAGGAGCGTCCCCGCCGCCGGGACGAGCAGATACACCGCCCAGAGCTTATCGTTGAAGCCGCCAAGCTGCGCCGCGCCCTCGCCCTCTATAAAGCCCACTATCCATAGCGTAAAACCCGCCGCCGCAGTGCTTATCGCCGCCGTCATCTTCGCTGAAAAGGTCTGTATCGAGAACGACAGCCCGGAGGCGGGTATGCCGCTCTTGAAATGCCCGTACTCCGCGCAGTCCGGCGTGAACATAAACATCAATCCCCCGACCATACCGCTCGGGAACCCGCGCAGTACCGAGAAGATATACAAAAGCGTAAGATTGCCGTAGCCGACGAAAAACGCCGCTACGTTGAAAATTATGCTAATTGCCGAACCCCAGAAAAACAGGTGGAATTTATCAACCTTTTTAACAATCATCGGGATAAACGCGCCCGCGATAATAGACGGTATCACAGACAGCAGCGCGATAGTCGCCATAAGCCCCTCGTCCCCGAGATTAAACCGCGCTACGTACATATGCAGTACCGAAGCGACGTTCAAGCCGCCGGAGATTATAAACGCGGTGAAAAATATCAGCAGGTACTTGTTGTGGGCTATAAAACTCAGCATTTGCTTCAGACCGACTTCGCCCTCCTCAGTCTGCGCCTTTACGCGCTCTTTCCCCGTAAAACATATCGGCGTCATAAAGACAAGAGCCGCTACGGACAGCACTATCGCAGTCGGGAGCCAGCCGCCTATGGCTTCGCGGGCAAGCGGAACCGCCACATACACCCCGAGCGTCGCTATCATAGCGAACACGCGCCCGACTGAAATCAATGACGCGCGCTCCGTCTGAACGTCCGTCAGTGCCGTTACAAGCCCGAATATCGGCACGTCGCAGATTGTATACGCCGTGTCCCACAGTACGTAGCCGAGTACCGCCCAGACAATTTTACCCGCGACGGGTATCCCGCTCGGTATCGCGAACAGGAAAATTGTCGCGACAGGTATCGCGAGCAGGGATATCCGCAGCCAGGGCATAAACTTGCCGCTTTTGAATTTCGCCTTGTCAACTATGCCGCCAAAAATGGGGTCGTTTACCGCGTCCCAGATTTTCACGGCGAGCGTAATGCCCGTAACCGCCAGCGCGGGTATCCCGACGTCCGTGAAATACACGAGCAGGTACGTCAGAAGCAGGTAGTAAAAGATATTCTGCCCCATAAAATAAAGACCATACGAGGCGCCTTCGACAAGTTTCGTCCTCTGTGAGCGGATATGCATAATGTGTACCTCCGTAGCGTATATAGTTAACAGTTATCAAATATCAGATATCAGAGACGACTTGGATTGGATGTGGGTTACGGCAATTGACAAGCCTGTACAATATTCGCACATAGTATATCACAATACCCGCAAGGTGTCAAGTTTGACAGTTAGCAGTTATCAAATATCAAATATCAGAGACGAAGGCTATGTCAATTGATAATTGATAATTGATAATGAATAATTACGGGGTTTGGACGGGGGTAACGTAGGGGCGGGTTTCAAACCCGCCCTCTCCCGTACCGCGCTATGCGCGGCGCAACCCCCGTCCACCGTCCCGGCGCACGGCGCCGGGACAGGGCAGGGCTTCGCCCTGCCCGTCTTTGCGAAGCCGCCACCGCACTTGCGATACGTACCATTGAAACGCGGCGAAGCAATCCAGGGTTGACGTAGTATCCTGCGATACGTACCGTATGTTATCCCCCCGGCACTGGATTGCTTCGCACCTGTAACACTGTACGTATCGCGGGCGTAGCGGTGCTTCGCAATGACGGTGCGCCGGGACGGCGCACCACGCGCCCTGCGAGTAGACGTAGGTTTGGACGGGGGTACTGGGCTTGGATTGCTTCGCGCGGCTCGCAATGACGGGAGAGGGCGGGTTTGAAACCCGCCCCTACGTCCTAACCTTCGTCTCTGATATCTGATATTTGCTAACTGTTAACTGTTACAACGTCTCTGATATTTGATATTTGCTAACTGCTAACTAATTCAGCCCTCCGACGCCCGGTATAGCGGGGGGCGCGGGGTCGGCTATTGAGCGGTAGTTCGTAAAGAACTTTTCCTCGGCTTCTTTGATAACCTCGTCAACTTCCCATTGCTCGGGAGACTGCTTCATAATTAGCGTTGAGGTGAACATTGACGGGTCGGGAACCATTCCGACCATATTGCCGATAACGATGAACGTGGTACCGCTGACTTTTTCCGATTTATCGGACGCGAGATAGACCAGGAACGGCGCGACATTCTCCGGCGGAGTATTGCTCTCGTAGGAGAACATAGTCGTACCGGGCGCGGAGAGGCTCTTGCCCTCGGCCTCGGCCTCCTGTCGCAGGGTTTCGATTTCATAGGCCGCGCGGGTACGCGCCGCCGGGCAGAACGTATTGACGCGGATACCGTAGGACCACAGCTCCTTAGCCGCGCCGCGCGTCAGACCGATAACTCCGGCGTTCGAGGCGCAGTATTCGGCGTGTTTAATCGTGTCGCCCATAAACGCGGGGCTGGCGCAATTGAGGATACGGCCGTAACCCGCTTTTTTCATATGCGGTATAGCGTATTTCATAACGAAGAAGTAACCCTTGGGCTTGACGTCGAAAACCCTGTCCCACAGCTCCTCGGTAATGTCCTCGATGTCGGAAACCCCGAAGCGTCCGGCAACGTTGCAAACGATGTCGATTTTGCCGTAGGTATTGACGGCGGTATCGACGAGGCGTTTAGCGTCGGCTTCGTTAGTGATGTCGGCGAAACAGGCCGTGGCTTCGCCTCCCGCCGCTTTGATTTTGGCAGCTGTTGTTTCCGCGTCGCCGTTTTCCTCCTCGTATTTTTCCTGGAACCATTTTTTCTGTTCGTCGGTGAGCTTTGCGTATTTTTCGTCAGAAACCATAGCCTTGCCGATAGAACCGGGCTTAGTGTTGTTGGTGACGACTTTCGCGCCCTCGGCTGCGAATTTGAGAGCGATAGCGCGTCCGATACCCTGCCCCGAACCCGCAACAATAGCCACGCGGCCGTCAAGTAATCCTGCCATAATGTGTAAACCTCCCGTAAGTGTTTTTTGGTATAGTATACCATAAGGCGAGTGCGTTGTCAAGGCGGGTCGTGGACAGTTAACAGTTATCAAATATCAGAGACGTTGGTTCAGTTAACAGATAGCAGATAGCAAATATCAGAGACGTGGGGTTTGGACGTTGGTTGCGGGGGCGGTTTGCACTCGCCGTGTAGGGGCGAGGCTCGCCTCGCCCGGATTGCCGGGCTACTGGGGCAACGGGGCGGGTTTCAAACCCGCCCCTACGTATTTGCAGGCTCAAAATAGCCCCGGGTAGAACCCCTTGGACAGCAGCTCTATTACGTATGCCATACGGTTGCCCGGCAGTACGCTTTCCAGCGTTATTATCACGAAGCGCTCGTTTTTTACCGCGTCGAGTTGCGAGAGTATTTCGCTGGCTTTCAGCTCCGCGATTTTTTCCTTTGCCGTGGGCGAGTCGTAGTCGAAAATTACTATTACCTCCGGCTCGCGCGCTAAGACCTCCTCGTAGCTTACCGTTACCCAGGCTTTTTCGTTCAGGTCGCCGAATATGTTGCGGCCGCCGGCTGTTTCGAGCAGTAGTGAGGCTAGGTTAACGCCGCTCGCGGTGAAAATTCCGGCGTCAATGCTGTCGCAGATTAGGACGTTCGGAACGGTTTGCCCGGCAATTTTTTCCCGCACTGCGGCGATACGCGCTTGCTGGTCTGCTATGAACGCGGCGGCGGTGTCCTCAATGCCGAATATTTTGCCTATGTCGCGGATTTCCTGATACTGCTGCTCGATAGTCGCGGCGGAATTTATATAGGCCGTAATGCCGTAGCCCGCGAGTTCGTCAACATCGAGGCCTTCGCCGCCTCCAAACTCCCAGTCAAGCCCGTAGATAAAATCCGCGCCGCTTGAAATAACGGCTTCACGTGTAGCGCTTGCGTGGTTCAGCTCCGGGATAGTGTCGTATTCGGCGGCAAATTCGGGGAGCGGACCGCGGCTGTGATTGCGAAGCGAGGTACCAATAATCCTGCCGCCAAGCCCGAGCGCGACAAGCAGTTCGGCGGTATTAGGCCCCAGGGCGAGAACCCTCTGAGGCTCGGCGGTAACGGTGACTTCGCGCCCGTAGTTGTCAAAAGTCA
Source organism: Oscillospiraceae bacterium (assembly GCA_031261635.1). Lineage (GTDB taxonomy): Bacteria > Bacillota > Clostridia > Oscillospirales > Oscillospiraceae > JAISJH01. The sequence goes on along the minus strand of JAISJH010000027.1, from coordinate 257 downwards.
TAGGATACGCGGAGTTTGCGCCCTCCGCCGCGCTTGCCGGAGGATTGGTAGCGGTAGCCGTTTCGTCAGCAGTAGCGCAGGACGCGAGCGAGAGCGCCAAGGCAAGCGCAAGCAGCAGTGACAGTGCTTTTTTCATTGTTTGTTTCTCCTTTGCTACAATAAGCTAGTGGTCAGATAGCGACAGGCAGCCGCGAGTTGACCATTTTTGTTGTCTAAGCTACAATAAGAGGGTAATTGGTCTGACGATTTCTCCTTTA
>JAISJH010000079.1 GCA_031261635.1 Oscillospiraceae bacterium | reverse complement strand
GATACGTAGGGCGTTACAGGTGCGAAGCAATCCAGTGCCGGGAGCGTAACATACGTATGTTATCCCCCCGGCACTGGATTGCCGCGCGCCTGTACGCCCTACGTATCGCAAGTGCGGCGGCGCTCGCAAAGACGGCGCACGGCGCCGGGACGGGGGAGGGCGGGTTTGAAACCCGCCCCTACGAACCGCCCACGCGACCGCCCACGCAAACCCCCGCGCGAACCCCTACGCGAACTCTACCACCGTTACCCCGGCGTCGCCCTCGCCGTAGTTGCCGGGGCGTTGCGATTTTACCCGCTTATCGCGTTTCAGCGCGCTTTGCACGGCTTTCCGCAAGGCTCCGGTACCCTTGCCGTGGATAACCGTTACGCTGGTTAAATGCGCCATTTGCGCCGTGTCGAAGTAGCGTTCCATTACCGATAGCGCCTCCGTTGCGTCGAGACCGCGCAGGTCAACCTCGTGGGATACGTTGAGGTTTTTCAGTGCCGCTTCGCTGGCTTCGAGGTATTTTGCCGTTTCCGATTTAACGTTTTCGATTAGGCGCACTTCCGAGGGTTTTGCCTTAAGCGTCAAAATTCCGGCTTTTAATTCGAGCGTTTCGCCCTTTATTGACAGCACTTCGGCGCGTGTGCCGTAGCGCAAAAGCTCGACCGTATCCCCGGCTTTTATATCTCGCGAGGGCGGGATAAACTCCGGGGTTTCGATTGCCGGGGCGGTATCGCTCTCCGCTTTGTTGAGAATACCGAACGCGTCGGCGGGTTTTTCCTTTACGAGGTTCAAGGCCTCTTTAGCCGCCGCCCGCGCGTCGTCTATAATGCTTTGCGCCTCTTTGCGGGCTTCGCGCTGCGCCTTGGCGCGTTCGTTTTCAAAACCCTCGCGGAGTTTTGTGAGGTTTTTTGAATCCTCCTCTATTTTGCGCTTTAACTGTTCAACCGACTGTTCCTCGCGCTCCATAGCCTGACGCTTTTCCTGCAAGGTCGCGATTACGGCCTCAAACTCCGCTGAACCGCTGTCGACGCGGTTTTCAGCGTCACGGATAATTTCCTTTGACAAGCCCAGACGCTCTGATATGGCAAAAGCGTTAGACTTGCCCGGTATCCCGGTTATGAGCCTGTAGGTTGGTTTAAGAGTTTCAACGTCAAACTCGCAGGAGGCGTTTTCAACCCCGGCGGTTTGCAGGGCGTAGAGTTTTAATTCGGCGTAGTGCGTGGTAACGGCGAGTTTCGCGCCCGCCTGCCGCAGATGCTCAATAATGCTCACAGCGAGCGCGGCGCCCTCGGCGGGGTCGGTTCCGGCTCCGAGTTCGTCTAAAAGTATCAGGCTGTCGCCCGATACCGCGCCTAATATCCCCACAATATTCGTCATATGCGAGCTGAACGTTGAGAGCGACTGCTCAATGCTCTGCTCATCGCCTATATCGGCTAAAATCTGCGAAAATACCGGTACCGCGCTCCCGTCCGCAGTCGGAATATGCAGTCCGCAGGCCGCCATAGCGCAGAGCAGACCGACTGTCTTTATCGAAACCGTCTTGCCGCCGGTATTGGGACCCGTTATTACAAGCACATCGTGGGTTTTCCCGAGCGTTATATCTATCGGCACCGCGCTGTCTTTGCCAAGCAGCGGGTGCCGCGCCCGGCGCAGAACTATGCTGTTATCAGGCGATAATTCCGGCTCGCAGCAATTCAGCGTATACGATAATTTTGCCCGGGCGAAGATTACGTCAAGCTCTGTCAGTAGTTGCAGGTTATCCGTTAGCTGTTCGGCAAAATTCGCCGCCTCGCCCGATAATTCGTAAAGTATACGCTCAATCTCGCGCTTCTCCTTGCTCTCGAGTTCGCGGATTTCGTTATTCGCGCTCACAACGCCCATAGGTTCGACAAACAGCGTCGCGCCGCTTGAAGAACTGTCGTGAACTATGCCCGGGAGGCTAGAGCGGTGTTCCGCTTTTACTGGAATAACAAACCTCCCGCCGCGCTGTGTAACAATGCTCTCCTGCAAGGCCTTTGAGTAGCTTGACGAGGACACAATTTTCTGCAAAATCTCGCGCACTTTCGCGTTGGCGGCGCGTATATGGCGGCGTATGGCGTTCAGCTCCGGCGAGGCGTTGTCGGAGATTTCGTCCTCCGACAGTATCACGGCGTTAATCCTGTCCTCTAGGAAGCGGTTAGGGCGCAAAGCCCAGAACCTCGGCGACAGCGAGTTCGAGCTTCCCTCGCCGAAGGTGTATACCTCCCGCGTTTCGCGTAAAACCTGCGCTATATTGATAAGCTCGCGCATAGACAGCAAACCGCCGAGCTTTGCGCGGGCGGCGGCGGGGCGAATGTCCGAGAGGTTGACAAAGCCCGGTGACTGCCGCGTCTCCGTCATAGTCTTGGCGTCGGACGTTTCCTTCTGCAAAACCTGAACGTCAATCCTGTCGGAACTCGGACGCGCCGCGCGAAGCAGCTCCCGCGCGCTGTCAGAAGCCGCAAGCCCCGCCGCAAGCTCCAAAACCCGCGGAAGCTCAAGCGTTATAAGCGATTTATCGTGTATTGTCATAGGTGGTTCCTCGTAAGTTGATAATGTTAGGTATTATAACGCTGACTATTATACACGTTTTTGGCGTGGTTTGCAAGTGAGGTTTATTAACAGTTATACAGTTATTATCAAGTTAACAGTTATCAAATATCAAATATCAGAGACGAGGGTTAGGACGGAGGTACGCCCTGCTGGGGACACCCCCCGCGTCTGCGGACGCTTCCCCCCTCTAAAGAGGGGGGCTTTGGAGGGTTTGGACGAAGGTTGTGTCGCGCACGGCGCGGGGGACAACCCCCGCCGCCTGCGGGCGGCACCCCCTTCTCCGGAAGGGGGCTTTTTTGGTTTGGACGGTGGTCGCGGGGAGGATTCCATCGCAACTTTCGTCCAAGCCTTTGCCCCCTTCCGCAGAAGGGGGTGCGCCCGCAGGCGCGGGGGTTGTATCACGTATCCCCGTCTAAACCTTCCAAAGCCCCCCTCGTTAGAGGGGGATGCCGCCTCAGCGGCGGGGGGTGTCCCCAGCAGGACGCAACCAAGCGTCCAAACTCCCGTCTCTGATATCTGATATTTGCTAACTGTTAACTGAACTACCGTCTCTGATATTTGATATTTGATATTTGATAACTGTTAACTGTAAAACAATGTACTTGACAATTTTCGCTGTATAGGTTATAATAGTTATGTATCGCGTAAGCGCTTACAGTTAGGAGTATTTCCGGATGAAAAAGAAAATCGACCTTTTGGCTATTATCGGGCTGGCTTTTGGTGTTGGCGCGGTGCTGGGGGCTATGTATTTCAAAGGCGTCCCGGTAAGCAGCTTCAATAACCCGGCGGCGTTGCTCGTTATCTTTGCCGGAACCCTGGCTACGATACTTATCTCGTTTACAGGTAAAGAACTCGGTAAAATCGGCGGCATATTCGGGAGCGTTTTTAACGACACCGAGTATCAAAGCAACAAAGAGCTTATACAGATGTTTCTGGAACTGACGCAGAAGGCTCGTAAGGAGGGGCTTCTTAGTCTTGAGCCGGAAGTGGAAAAAATTGACGATATTTTTTTGAAAAAGGGACTGCGTATGGTCGTTGACGGGCTTGATTCGGAACTCATCGAGGGTACGCTTGAGCTTGACATAGAGAGTATGGAGGAGCGTCACGGAACTAACGCGTCGGTTTTCAGCTCTGCGGGAGCCTATGCGCCTACGCTGGGCGTTCTGGGCGCGGTTTTTGGGCTTATCGCCGCTATGGGTAGTATTAACGATACTGAAAATATGTCGCACGCTATTGCCGCCGCGTTTATGGCGACAATCCTCGGTATCTTCACGGGCTACGTTATGTGGAACCCTTTCGCGGGGAAGCTGAAAGTTAAGACGAAGCACGAGGCGCATTACAAGCATATGCTGATTGAGGGCATACTCTGCCTGCAAAAGGGCGAACCGGCGGCGGTTGTTAAGAACCGTCTGCTCGCGATGATACCCCGCGCCGAGCAGGAGATATTTGAAAAAGAGGACGGCAAATAAGGAGGTTACATAATGGCTAAAAAAAAGAAGCACCACGAGGAGGAGGAAGCCGGAGAGGCTTGGTTACTGCCGTATTCTGACCTTATGACCTTGCTTCTCGCCGTTTTTATAGTTCTGTTCGCGGTTAGTCAGATTGACCAGACCAAGGCCGACGCTATGGCGAACGCGTTCGGTGATATGCTTGTTAAATCGGGGAGCGGACTGTTGCCGGATAACTCCGGGCTGTCGCCGGGGGGTAATCCCGTTGCGCCGCCTAATGATTTTCCGTTTATTATCGCTCCGAATAGTCCGTATAACCCCTATACCCCGCCCGCTCCCGCCGATGGCGACGGTGAGGACCAGGAGGCTAACGACCTCAAAGCGCTGCAGGAAAAGCTAGACGGTTTATTTGAGGAGGCAGGGCTAGAGGCTAATGTTTCGACCGTTATAGACGAGCGCGGGCTTGTGGTGAGCCTGCAAAGCACGGTGCTGTTTGACTCGGGAAAGGCCGTGCTGAAACAGGAAAACCGCGAGCTTTTAATCAAAACCGGGAACGCGCTAAATACTATCAATAACTACATTCGCCTCGAGGGGCATACGGATAACGTGCCGATTTCAAGCGCGCAGTATCCGTCTAACCGCGAGCTTTCAACGGCGCGGGCTAACGTCCTGGCGCACTTATTCGAGGATTACTGCGACATAAGCCCCGAGAAGCTGATAGCCGTAGGCTACGCGGAATACCGCCCGATAGGCGACAATAAAACCGCGGAGGGACGAGCGAAAAACCGCCGCGTTGACCTCGTAATACTAAGCTCAAGATACAACGCGCTGGAAAATTCGGACACGTACCAGTAAAGGCTATAACGTAGGGGCGGGTTTCAAACCCGCCCTGTTGGTTGGGAAAGGACGGCACCCCCCGCCGCTGAGGCGGCGCCCCCCTCTAAAGAGGGGGGCTTTGGAGGGATTAGACGGGGGGTGCGCCCTGCGGGGGCGAGGGCGAAGCCCCGCCCGTCATTGCGAAGCACCGGTAAGCCCGCGATACGCACGGTGTTACAGGTGCGAAGCAATCCAGTGCCGGGGGCGAAACAAACGTATGTCACGCTCCCGGCACTGGATTGCCGCGCGCCTATACGTCCTACGTATCGCAAGTGCGGTGGCGCTCGCAAAGACGGCGCACGGCGCCGGGACGCAGGACGTAGGTTGGACGCACCCCGTAACCCTCGTCCTGCCCTCCAAAGCCCCCCTCTTTAGAGGGGGGTGCCTCCGCAGAGGCGGGGGGTGCCGCACCCCTCGTCCAACCCCCCGTCTCTGATATTTGATATTTGCTAACTGTTAACTAACTGAATACCCCCCTTTACATTTTCGTTTTGTTGTGCTATACTTAGTTGCTATGAAATACAATGTTATAGACAGTCACGCGCACGTCTATCCAAAAAAAATTGCGCGGCGCGCTTCGGAGAATATCGGGTTGTTTTACGGCTACCCTGTGCCGGAGGTTCCGGTTAGCGAACCGGGAACTCTCGAGGCGCTTATAGCGGAGGGGAAAACCGCCGGAACCTCGGCGCATTGCGTCAGCGGTGCCGCTACGGCGGCTAATCAGGTCGTTTCTATCAACGACTTTCTGATTTCGCTTCCGGAGGAACAGGACGGCATACGCCTTTATAAATACGGCACGGCTCATCACGAGCTTGAAAACGTCGGCGACGAGCTTGAACGTATCAAAAAGGCCGGACTGCTGGGTATAAAGCTTCACGCCGACTGCCAGCGTTTCAACATCGACGGGCGCGAAGCGTACCCGATTTACGACGCGGCGGAGCAGCTCGGTATCCCGGTGCTTATGCACCTAGGCGACGAAACGCACGATTACAGCTCGCCGTTAAAGCTTGTGAAAATGCTGCGCGATTTCCCGAAGCTTCGCGTAGTCGCAGCGCACCTGGGAGGCTACCGCGACTGGGACAACGGGCGGCAGCTCGCGGGTTTAGAAAACGTATGGTTTGACACCTGCTCCAGTCAGTCTATACTTACCCCGGAGCGGGCTGTAGCGCAAATACGTCACTTCGGAGCGGAAAGGTGCTTCTTCGGCACGGATTACCCGATATGGAACGTAGGCGCGGAGCTTGAAAAATTTTTGAGTTTGCCGCTGACGGAGACGGAACGTGCGGGTATATTGGGCGGAAATTTTTTGGCGTTTATAGGTTTATAAGATTAGAGCGCGTATTGAAAAAGTAAGGGGTTAAAAGTCCGTCATTGCGAGCCGCGGAACGCTTAAGATACGTACAAGTGAGACCGGCGCGGCAATCCAGTGCCGGGAGCGTAACATACGTATGTTGAGTTGCTACTACTGGATTGCTTCGCACCTGTAACGTCCTACGTATCGCAAGCCTACCGGTGCTTCGCAATGACGAACATTTTAGTCTTTCACGTTTTGTTTTACAGCTTATTCAAAACCTGTGCCGCAGACAATCTATCGCAGACAATTTATAATATTTCAACAGGCAACAATATTGAGGAGAAACTATTGGCTAAAACGGTCAAAAGGCAGAGTTTTATACACGGGGCGGCTATACTCGCGGTTTCCGTGGGCATTTCTAAGGCCTTGGGCGCGATATATAAGGTTCCGCTCGGCAATATTCTCGGGGACGAGGGCTTTGCTCATTTTACGGTTGCGTATTCTATCTACGCGCTGTTGCTTACGCTGTCTAACGCGGGGCTTCCTACGGCCTTATCTCGTCTGATAGCCAAGGCTGACGCTACGGGTCACCGCGACCAGGTGTACAGGACCTTTTGGGTATCGCGCTGGACCTTTTTCATACTCGGCGCGCTCGGGACGGGCATAATGCTTATTTTTTCCGGCAAGCTGGCGAACGCTATGGGCGACCCGGACGCCGCGCCGAGCATTATCGCGCTTGCCCCGGCAATCGTGCTTGTCTGCGTTTTGAGCGCCTACAGGGGCTACGCGCAGGGGCTGGGCGATATGCGCCCGACGGCGGTTTCGACTGTTACGGAAACGGGCGGCAAGCTAATCTTCGGGCTTGCGCTCGCGTATTTTATGCTCGACAGGTTCGGAACGCTCCCGCTCGCTAGCAGCGGGGCTATCCTCGGAGTAACGTTCGGCGCGGCGATTACCGTGCTGTATCTAATGCTTAGGGTGCGGCCGGAAAAGACGCCGCCCTCTGCGCGTATTGAGAGCCGCAGGCATACGTTGAAGGTGCTGCTGTCAATATCAATCCCGATAACGCTAGGCGCGTCAGTGCTGTCTGTAATCGGGCTTACGGATACTTTTTTAATTATCAACCGTTTACAGGACGCCGCAGGCTTCACTCAAACCGAAGCTAACGTGGCCTTCGGCGTATTCTCTAAGGCGCAAACGCTGTTCAACGTCCCGCAATCGTTTATCGTTCCGCTCACGATAAGCGTTATCCCGGCGATATCCGCGAGGGTCGCGAAAAATAACCACAGCGGGGTACGCTCGGTTACAGAAACGGCTATGAAGCTCGTACTGCTCCTCGCGCTTCCCGCGTCGTTAGGACTTAGCGTGTTGTCAGAGCCTATAATGCAGGTGGTCTATGCCGGGAGTTCGAGCGTAGGCGGCGAATTGCTTAAGATACAGGGCATAGCGGCGTTCTTTGTCTGCCTCGCGCTTGTGACTAACTCCGTGCTACAGGCCTACGGTAAAGAGCGTTACCCGGTCTATACGATGATACTTGGCGGGGCGATAAAAGTCATAATGACCTACTTCTTAGTCGGGATACCTGAAATAGGCATACGCGGAGCCGCCTGGAGTACGCTCGCCTGCTACGCGGTAATCGCGCTCGCGAATTTCGCGTTGATAGTGAAAACTATGAAGGTAAAACTTCCCCCGGCGTTTGTGCGCTGTGTGTTGTCGTCGGTGGCAATGGGCGCGACCGCGTATTTTGCGTACTACGCGCTGCTTCGGCTGAATTTGCCGCTTATAATCTCGCTCGGGGGCGCGGTCATCGCGGCGGTACTTGTCTACGCGGTATGCATAGTCGCGCTAAAGGCAATTAGCAGGGACGATTTATCCTACGTACCAAAAGGCGAAAAAATCGCGAGACTGTTGAGAGTGAAATAAAATGTGGATATCAGATAAATGGAAAGATTACGAGCTTATAGACTGCGGAGGCGGTGAGCGGCTCGAACGCTGGGGCGGCTATATACTGCGCCGCCCCGACCCGCAGGCGATTTGGCCGCCGTACTCCGACTGGACAGGCTATAAGGTGGACGCTTGCTATACGCGCTCGTCAAGCGGCGGCGGGAAATGGGAGGTTTTTACAGAGCTTCCCGGCACTTGGCGCGTTGACTATAAAAATTTGAATTTTAATGTAAAATTGATGAATTTCAAGCACACGGGCTTATTCCCCGAACAGGCAACAAACTGGGACTGGCTGATTGAAAACAGCGGCGAACACATAAGCGTCCTAAACCTCTTTGGCTATACGGGGGCGGCAACTCTCGCCTGCGCCGGAGCGGGTGCTACGGTTTGCCACGTTGACGCGGCTAAGGGGATAGTTGACTACGCGCGGGGCAATCAGCGGCTTTCCGGCCTCGAAACTAAACCAATCCGCTGGATTGTCGACGACTGCCGCGAGTTCGTTAAACGCGAAATACGGCGCGGCAAACGCTACAACGCGCTGATAATGGACCCCCCAAGCTACGGGCGCGGCACAAAGGGCGAAATCTGGAAATTAGAGGACGACCTCTGCGATTTCTGCAAGCTCTGCGCGGAACTGCTGGAAAATGCGCGCTTTATATTGATAAACAGCTACACGACAGGGCTATCGGCGGGTGTGCTGACGTACATAGCCGCGTCAGTATTCGGCGAACGCTTCGGCCTGAACGCAGAGAGCCGCGAACTGGGGCTGCGAGCCGCTAAAAGCGGGTTAGTTCTACCCGCGGGAGCTTCGTGCAGACTATCAGCGTAGCGCCTGCCCCCGTATCGTAACTTCGTCCCACCCCCGTCATTGCGAAGCCGCCACCGCACTTGCGATACGTACCATTGATATGCGGCGAAGCAATCCAGGGTTGACGTAGTACCTCTACGATACGTTAGACGTATGTTTCCCCCCCGGCACTGGATTGCTTCGCACCTGTAACGTTCTACGTATCGCGAGCTTACCGGTGCTTCGCAATGACGGGCAAGGGCTTCGCCCTGCCCCGCGTCCCCCACGTCCCCCACACTCCCCCATACTCCCTCACACTCCCCCAAAACAGCAAAGGAGACACATTTGACCACACAGAAACGCACCCTAATACACCGGCTCGGGCTCTTGGGGCTTGTAAGCCTCCTTGCGTATACCGCCGCGGTGCTGTTCGCTCCCTCGGCGTATCCCGGTTACGACTGGAAAAGCCGGGCGGTCAGCGATTTGATGTCAGACCTCGCGCCCTCGCGTAAGCTCTGGACGCGGATTGCCACGCTTTACGGCGTTAGCGGAATTGTCTCGGTAACGGTGGTCTGCGTATTTATCGCGGGTAGGTTTAATAGGCTCCTGCGAAGCGGGATATACCTGTTCGCTGTAATGAACTGGGTATCGTATGTAGGCTACGGAATATTTCCGCTGTCAGATAATGTCAACGCCGGAGGGTTTCAGGATACTATGCACATCGCTGTCACAATCGCGGTCGTTGCTCTGTCAATAGCGTCGCTCGTGCTAATAATAATCGGCGGCTTGCGTAAACGCCTGTATACATCGCTCGCGCTCTGGGCTTTTATCGCGCTTGCGGTAATGCTCGCCGGGGCAATCGGGACGGGGCTTGCGCCCGTTACATACTTCGGGATTTTTGAGCGGTTCAGCGTGTTTGCGGCAACAGGCTTCAACGCGGTACTGGGGATATATCTTTTTAACGGCTTTTCAGGACGGTAAATAATGACTATAGAAACAAACAACCTAAAATACAGCTACGACACGGGCGACGACGCGCTGAAAGGCGTAACGCTCGGCTTCGAGCCGGGGAGTTTTATCGCCGTACTCGGGCATAACGGTTCCGGCAAAAGCACTTTCGCAAAGCTTCTGAACGCCCTGCTTGAACCCGGCGGCGGCACGGTTTACGTTGACGGTATGACGACCTCCGACCCGAACTCTATCCTCCCGATTAGACAGCGTGTAGGTATGGTTTTTCAAAACCCGGACAATCAGCTCGTGGCCTCGATTGTTGAGGACGACGTAGCCTTCGGCCCGGAAAACCTCGGCGTTCCTCCGCTTGAAATACGAAAGCGCGTTGAGGAAGCCCTCGCAAACGTCCGAATGACAGCCTACGCGGAACACGCTCCGCACTTGCTCTCCGGCGGTCAGAAACAGCGCGTGGCGATTGCGGGAATACTCGCCTGTCTGCCAAAATGCGTGATACTCGACGAGCCTACGGCAATGCTAGACCCTAAAGGGCGCGACGAGGTGCTTACAACTATCCACGAGATGAACAGGAAATTTGGCATAACCGTGATACTTATAACGCACCATATGCGCGAAGCTGTTGACTCAGACAGGGTTATAGTATTTTCTGACGGTTTAGTAGTCGCGGACGGCACGCCGCGCGAAATATTCTCAACAAAACTCGAAGTCCTTCAAAAGGCGGGAATAGACCCGCCGGAAACCGTAAAACTCCTGCAAAGCCTACGCGCAAAGGGCTTGCACGTAACAGCTGACGCACTGACAGTAGACGAGTGCGCTTCAGCAATAGCCATTCTGGCGATTGCAAATAACAGTTATCAAATATCAAATATCAGAGACGGGGGTTTGGACGGGGGCGCGGTTCGTGATTTTGGCGAGCCGGTGTTGAGTTGCAAAAAGCTCCGCTACACGTACTCTGTCGGGACGCCCTTTGAGTTTGAGGCGCTCGCGGGTGTTGATTTCGAGCTTCCCAAGGGCATATTCGCCGGGATTATCGGGCAGACCGGTTCCGGCAAAAGCACCTTTATTCAGCACCTCAACGGACTGCTGAAACCTAACGCCGGGACTATCCTCCTAAACGGTGAGGATTTACACCGTGACAAAGTATCCTCGCTTGCCGCTAAGTATAAAGTCGGCTTGGTATTTCAGTATCCCGAATACCAGTTATTTGAGGAAACGGTTTATAAGGACATAGCCTTCGGGCCTAAAAATATGAACCTCTCCGCCGAGGAAATCGACATACGCGTTCGCGAGGCCGCAAGCTTCGCGGGTTTAACTGACGACCTGCTCGATAAATCGCCCTTTGCGCTCTCGGGAGGGCAGAAGCGCCGCGTGGCGATTGCGGGCGTGATTGCTATGCGCCCGGAAGTTTTAATCCTTGACGAACCCTCGGCGGGGCTTGACCCAATCGGGCGGCGCGACCTGCTGTCAAACCTGCGCGAATACCATAAATCAACAGGCAGTACCGTACTGCTCGTATCGCACAGTATGGACGAAATAGCGGAAACCGCCGAACGTATATATGTATTCAACGAGGGGAAAATAGAAATCTCCGGCTCGCCCTCAGAGGTTTTCGCGAACGCGGAGCGTCTGCGGGCAATAGGCCTCGATATCCCGGAGGTTACGCAAATCGCGCTGAAACTGCGAAGCCTCGGCCTTAGCGTTCCCGCGAACATTTACACAATCGACGACGCGGTGAGGGAGATTTTGCGCTTATGCTGAAAAATATAACGCTCGGGCAATTTTTCCCGGGCAACTCCGTACTGCACAGGCTTGACCCGCGCTCTAAGCTGATTATTACGCTGGCGTATATCGTCGCGCTGTTCCTCTGCGTGAATTTCTACGGCTACGCGCTGATAGCCGCTTGCGCGGCGGCCTGTCTGATAGCGGGGAGGCTGAAACCGCGCCTTATTTTCAACGGCCTGAAACCTCTGGTGTTTGTTATCGCGATTACGGCCTTTCTGAACCTGTTCTACGCGCAGTCGGGGACGGTTCTGTTCCACTGGTGGAAGCTTACAATTACCGATACCGGGATTTATAACGCCCTGACAATGCTTACGCGTATCATACTGCTAATCTGCGGCACTATGCTTATGACCTACACCACAAGCCCGCTGTCGCTTACTGACGCTTTAGAAGCCCTGTTAAAACCGCTGAATAGGATACGCTTCCCCGTTCACGAACTCGCAATGATGATGAGTATAGCCCTGCGCTTCATTCCGACGCTGATAGAGGAAACCGACAAGATAATGACGGCGCAAAAGGCGCGCGGAGCCGATTTTGAAACCGGCAGCATCTTTAAGCGCGCAAAAGCCCTACTGCCGCTACTCGTGCCGCTATTCGTAAGCGCGTTCAGACGCGCCGACGAACTCGCGATAGCAATGGACGCCCGCTGCTACAACGGCGGCACAGGCCGCACGCGTATGAAACAGCTACGCTACACAACGCTCGACGCAAAAGCGTTCGCGCTGTCGGCGGCACTGTTCGCGGTAGTGGTTGTTTTGCGATTTATTTAAGAGTTATTAAATATTAAGAAGCTGTATTCAAAACGGGAATTTTACAAAGTTCGTCATTGCGAAGCACCGCTACGCTTGCGATACGCAGGGTGTTACAGGTGCGAAGCAATCCAGTAGTATACGCCCCAGATACGTATGTTATGCTCCCGGCACTGGATTGCCGCGCCGGTTTCAATCCTACGTATCTCACGCGTTCCGCGGCTCGCAATGACGGGCTGGGGCTACGCCCCGCCCTTGGCGCACGGCGCCGGGACGGGGGAGGGACGGGGATACGCCGCGCACGGCGCGGGGAACAACCCCCGCCCCTGCGGGGCACCCCCTTCTGCGGACGGGGGCTTACGGAGGAGTGCCTTCAAAAAAGTCTTACGGAGGAGTGCCTTCAAAAAGTCTTACGGAGGAGTGTGTTCAAAAGACCTTACGGAGGAGCGGTTCAAAGCCCCCTTCCGCAGAAGGGGGTGGCGCGAAGCGCCGGGGGTTGTTCCCCCGCAACCCCCGTCCAACTCCCCGTATTTGATATTTGATATTTGATAACTGTTATTTGAAAACATCATTCCGCGAAATTCTCAATCATCTCGAGCGCTTCCTCGCGCGTTGCGAAAACCATTCCGGCTATTAGTTTTTCCCTGTCCTCCTCGGGCATTGCGGATAGGCTGCAATCCACAGTTAACAGTTCCTCGCCGTTCGCGTTGTATAGGCGCAGTTCCCCGGCGGCGGCTTTTACCGTGTATTCCTCCGTTTCCGCAACGCTTTCGTATTCCGCGCTTACCGGCACAGTATCGTAGAAGCCGCTCATATCAAAGACAATCGTGCGCTCGCCCTCCGGCGCAAAGCCCGGTATCGCGGCACCCAGAGCGAACGAGCCGACCAGCAGCATTAGCCCCGTCACGGCGGTTAACAGTCGTAGTTTCATAGTACAGTCCTCACGAGTTTTTGGTTTTTTGTTAACTATTTGTTAACTATTACAAGTTTTCCCCGCATAAGATATAAATATACTCGTTTTTAATAAAAAGTGCTTGACAAAGGCGTCGAATTGTGTTATAGTATGCCTAATACTCTGAAGGGGAGGTGAACGTGTTTACGTGGAACGTGTAAAAGGTGACGGAATAAAAGGCTGGCTCTTTCTTGCACCGAGCTTCTTAGGCTCGTGCGTTTTTTTCATTTTGCCGTTTTTGGTTATCGTCTACTACTCAATGATTTTTTCGCCCATCAAGCCGGACTTCGTTTGGCTTGACAATTTCAAGGCCGTACTTACTAACTCGGCGTTCAAGCTCGCGGCTAAGAACACGCTTACGTTCAGCGGCACGGCGGTTCCGCTCGCGGTTGTGCTGTCGCTGCTTCTCGCGTCGCTGCTCGAGGCGAAAATTCCCGGCAAAAGCTTTATGAGGACGTTTTTCCTCTCGCCGCTTATGGTGCCGGTTGCCTCTATCGTGCTTATCTGGCAGGTTATTTTCCATTACAACGGCGCGTTGAACGAGCTGCTTGTTACAAAACTCGGCTTTGTGCGTATCGACTGGCTCAAATCCTCGTACAATCAGGTCATAGTAATAGTGCTGTTCCTGTGGAAAAACCTCGGCTACAATATGATACTCTTTATGGCCGCGCTGAACAATATGCCGAAGGACCTAATCGAAGTCGCCGAAGTCGAGGGCGCGTCCCCGCTCTACACCTTCTTTTTTGTAAAACTCCGCTACTTATCGCCTACTATCCTGTTTGTAACAATCCTGTCGCTGATTAACTCGTTCAAAGTTTTCCGCGAGGTATATATGCTCTCGGGAGCGTATCCGTTCGAGGGGCTGTATATGCTTCAGCACTTTATGAATAACACGTTCCAGTCGCTCGATTACCAAAAACTATCGGCGGCGGCGGTGATAATGGCTATAGCAATGGTTCTGATAATATCAATCCTGTTCTTTGTAGAGGACCGCTTCGGCAAAGACGTGGAAGGTTAGTCCAGATAACAGTTAACAGTTAACAGTTAACAGTTATCAAATATCAAATATCAGAGACGGGGGTTTGGACGGAGGTTACGTCCGCGCTCGGCGCGGGGAACCACCCCGCCGTACCCCGTCTAACCCCGTCCCGGCGCACCGTCATTGCGAGCCGCGCGAAGCAATCCAAGCCCAGTTACCCCCGTCCAAACCCTCGTCATTGTCAGTGCCGTGAGCGTAACATATGTATCTGCGGACTGCGGCATTGGATTGCTTCGCCGCTATACATTATGCGTATCTCACGCTTATCGCGGCTCGCAAAGACGGCGCACGGCGCCGGGACGTAGGTTTCACAATCAGCGGTGTCACTATTCATTATTCACTATTAACTATTCATTGGAGAAATATGCGTATAAAACTCAAAAGGCTTCATATCGGGCGCGCTGTAATGCGGGGGGTGTTATTCCTTATCGCGGCGGCGTTTGCCGTTGCCTTTTTGCTGCCCACCGTGCTTACTATCGCCGACAGCCTTATGACGCAGACGGAGCTTACCGCTAAATACGGCGCGATATTCTCCTCAACCTCCGGGGCGGGGAGCGGCGAATTTGTCACGAGCGCGGTACAGCTCGTTTTCATTCCGGCTAAAGTCAGCTTCGGTCAGTACGCCACGGTGCTGTTCCGCTCGCCGGATTATTTATTGAAATTCTGGAACTCCGTTATCCTTACTATCCCGATTATGGCGTTTCAGCTTGCCATAGCGGCTCTTGCGGCATACGCGTTCACGCGCTTCCGCAGTAAGTTCAAGGAAGTCATATTTTTCATATACATAATCCTTATGCTAATGCCCTATCAGGTAACGCTTGTGCCGAACTACCTCGTAGCGCAGTGGACGCACCTTATCGACACGCGCTGGTCGATTATCCTCCCCGGTATGGTCGCGCCTTTCTCCGTGTTCCTCCTGACTAAATTTATGCGGAGGATTTCAAGCTCGCTGTTCGAGGCGGCAAAGCTCGACGGCGCGGGCGAATGGACGATACTAACAAAAGTCTGCCTGCCGATGTGTAAGTCCGCGCTCTATTCCATCGCGATACTCGTTTTTATAGATTACTGGAATATGGTCGAACAACCAATAATCCTGCTCTCCGACGAAGCCCTCCACCCGCTGTCAATTTTCCTCTCGCGAATAAACACCGGGGAAACGGGTCTGGCGTTCGCTGTAGCAACCATATATATGATACCCTGCCTGTTCCTGTTCCTCCACGGCGAAAGCTACCTAGTAGAGGGAATAACCTACAGCGGAGCGATAAAGGGGTAGTACAGATAACAGTTATCAAATATCAAATATCAGATGTCCGCGCACGGCGCGGGTACAACCCCCGCCTCTGCGGAGGCACCCCCTTCCGTGGAAGGGGGCAAGGGGTAGGACGCACGGGGACAAGGGTGGGACGCACGGGGGCAAGGGTAGGACGCACCCCCGTCCAAACCAAAAAAAGCCCCCTTCCGGAGAAGGGGGTGCCGCCCGCAGGCGGCGGGGGTTGTACCCGCGCGCGGCGCGGGACAGGGCTTGCCCCTGTCCGTCATTGCGAGCCGCGGAAAGCTCGCGATACGTACCATTGAAACCGGCGCGGCAATCCAGTGCCGGGAGCGTAACATACGTATCTGCGGCTTATACTACTGGATTGCTTCGCGCCTAAACCGCGTTATAAGTCGAGCTTCCCGGCGCTTCGCAATGACGAACTTTTTCGCCACCGGGGCGATGTGGGCATCGCCCCCTACATTAGAACGTTAACGATTCCATTATATCACAAGAACATTAACGATTACATCATATTACACAAACAAATTGCAACGAGAGGTAACAACACTATGGAAACACCAGTAGCAAAGCGCGGTTGGGTTAAGAACGCGGCTATCATCTTTTTGGTGATACTGCTTGCGCTGACTTTCTTTTCTAATACTATTATGAACGCGACGCTTCCGGAGGTCACTACCGCCGGGGTCAATTCGGGTACTATCAGTCCGCAAATCCGCGTGCAGGGCGTTATTACCGCGAACGAAACCTACGAAGTGAAGCTAAACCAGACGCTTAAGGTCGAGACCGTCTTTGTAAAGGCAGGTGTAACCGTTGTTAAGGACGACCCGCTCTTTACGCTCTCCGGCGACGTGAGCGAGGAACTCAAAGCCGCCGAGGCAGCAGTTGAAGCCGCCGAGAACGCCTATCAGGACGCCGTGCTTGCCGTAGACGGTTACTGGCTTTCTGACGCTTTGCTTGAAATCGAGCGGCAGAAAGAGGAAATAGTATCGCTCGGCGAAAAGAAGCGCAAAGCCGAACAGGACGCGGCGGTTAACAACAATAAAGAATCGCAGGCGGAAATAGACGCGCTTCAAAAGGCGCTGAACGAGGCAAAACTCGCGCTCTCTGACGCAATCCGCAACACAACCCGCGAACAGGGACGCTACGACGAAAAATACGCCGAATACGCTGAAAAGAACAGCGGCTTCATAGCCGACAAGGCGAAATACGACGCGCTGAGTAAGGACGTAAAAGACGCGACCTTAAAACTGCGCGACTTATCGCGTGAGACGGAAGTTATCAAGGCGGCTATGCCCTCGGCTCCCGCGTCAAGCGGCCGTGACCCTAACACTATTCAAAGCGAAATGTCGGCGGCACGTATAGCTCACGATACAGCTAATACCGCAATGCAAGCCGCGCAGGCACAAATGGACGCCGCGCAGAATATATTGAGCAACCCTGAAGCACCGCAACTTGACCAATCGAACGCGCTTGCGCTAATGACAGCGGCGCAGAAGGCGTATTCCAGCGCGTCCGCCGAATGGGCTACCGCCGCTAAGACGCTTCAAACCTTATCAGAGGAATACAGCAAGGTTTCTACTTACACTAAGGACAAGGCCACATATGACGCGGCTAAGGTAAAACTCGACGCGGCGGTTAAAAAAGAGCAGGACGCGACCTACGCGGAAACGGACGCTAAGAGCGCGCTGTCTGACGCTTTCCCCAAGGGCGAACCCACGGGACCCGCCGAGCCGGACGATAGTGCGCTAGAGGCGGTAAAACTCGCGCAGGAAAAGGCGCAGGATAACGTTGACAACGCGCAGTATAAACTAGACCACCCGACAAGCTCCGGCGGAACGGGCGGCGCTCCCGACCTAAGCTCCTGGGACGACCAAATCAGAGCCGCCGAGCAGAAGCTAGAAAACCTAGAAATCGCGCTCGATAAAAAACAGGCTGATAAAACCGAATCCGTAAAGCTACAGCGTTTATTAAAGGCGCGGGATAAGGCAAAGACGGCGCTGGAGGAACTCACGACAGAGGGCGCAATCTCCGAATTTACCGCGCCGGTTGACGGTTTAGTAAAATCCGTGACGGTTACGCCCGGCAACGATACTAAACCCGGCGACGTAGCCGTTTCAATCGAAATGCCTGACAGGGGCTATTACCTTTCAAGCAAGGTTTCAAACGAACAGGCGCAGTTACTTACACCCGGTATGGAGGCTGAAAACGAGAACAACTGGTGGGGGCCGTCAATCCGCGCGGTTCTGGGCGTGGTACGCCCCGACCCGGAAAATCCGCGCACCTCTAAAGAGCTTATATTTGACATAACCGGCGAAACGGTTGACAGCGGCTCGTCGCTAAGTCTCGCGATAGGCGGGCGCGGCAACCAGTATAACCTGGTAGTGCCAAAGAGCGCGGTAAGAAGCGACAATAACGGCGACTTCGTACTGCTCCTGACAGAAAAGCAAACGCCGCTCGGAAGCCGCTACGTAGCAACCCGCGTAGAGGTGCAGGTATCCGAGAGCGACGACAACAACAGCGCAATATCAGGAGCCCTCCGCCAATACCAGGACTTCGTAATAACAGCCTCAACAAGCGACGTAAGCCCCGGCCAATACGTGAGATTGTCGGGAAGTTAATCCAATGAATATTTAATAATGAATAGTGAATAATTTGGTTTGTTGGGGAAATTGGTGTTAAAAACGCAACCTATGTAGGGGCGAGGCTCGCCTCGCCCGGATTGTTGGAACGTATCCTTGCATATATACCGGGCAAGCTATATACCGGGCGAGGCATACCGGGCGAGGCAAGGTGCGTTGCCCCTACAGGCGTGCGATGGTTTTAGAATGTGTTTGCAAAACGCGACAAGCGAAAAAGTCCGTCATTGCGAGCGCCGGGAAGCCTAACATATAAGCAGGTCTAGGCGCGCGGCAATCCAGTGCCGCAGTCCGCAGATACGTATGTTACGCTCCCGGCACTGGAAAGCTTAGCACCTATACGTCCTACGTGTCGCAAGTGCGGCGGCGCTCGCAAAGACGGCGCACGGCGCCGGGACGTAGGTTTTGGTTCGTAGGTTTTGAAACGTGGCGCGAAAAGTGCAAATGCTCCTATATAGAGCGCACAGACAGCAGACTTAGCATCGAGAAAAACAGCATCAGCGCACAGGCCCCGCTTGTCCCGAGCAGTAGCCCAAAGGCCCCGCCTATGCCGTTTACCGCCGCCGCGAAGTTGCCGCCCGCTATGCTGCCGGATAGTTTTGCCGCCGCCTTGTATAGGAGGTACTGCGCCCCAAGGCGTATAAACGGCGTCAGGCAAATCGCCATTACCGAGAGCATACCGAATACGCCGACGGCGTTTTTCAGCGTAAGCGCGCCGGACAGTACGGACTGCGCCGCGTCCGAGACTATGCCGCCCACTACCGGGAGCGTCGTCGAGAGCGTTGTTTTAGCTACGCGCACCGCCGCCGCGTCCGTTGAACCGCTGACTATTCCCGTTATGCTCAAATACAGGATAAACGCTAAAACGATTAGCGAGAGTAAAGCCGTTGCGAGCCATTTCAGAAACGAAGCCGCCGCTAAAGCCGCGCCGCTGTTAGTTGCGGCGCCGATTAGCTCCGCTGTAAGGTAAGCGTAGGTTATAGGAAGCAGTAAACCCTGCGATAAGGTTATCAGAAAATCCATAAACATAGCGGTCACGGCGCAGGACGCCGCGGCGGCGGTAGGGCTTCCGCTGGCGGCCGCCGCGGCGGCAAGAGCCGGGAGGATTACGTCGGCGAAACTCTTAAGGCTTGTGAGCGTTCCACGGGCTAGCCCCACAAAATTGTGAACGTCGCCTACGGCAACCAATGCGACCGCTAGAATCCCCGCGAGCGCGGCGTAATTAGCCCCCCCGCCGGACGTTTCCAAAACTCCGCAAAGCCCGACCAATAGTGCAACCGTGAGGATTATAGCGCAGCTCCGTATTGCCCCCGTCAGGGCGTTGGTAACGCTCTCCTTAGCACTATTCCAAATTGTGGAAATGCCTGTGGAAAAGTCGGAAGTAAAGGGTACGCCGCCCGGCGCGGCCTGCTGAACCTCCGGCGGCAATTCCAAGGCAAGCGTGGAGGGGGCGAGGGCGCAGAGGATTATTAACGTTGCAAGCAGGAGTTTTGTTTTCATACGTAACACCTAATGTAAAATATTGAGTTGCGCGTTTCTGTAGGGGGCGATGCCCACATCGCCCCAAGAATTGCACAATTATATGTATCACGTAGAATGGCAAAACCCGGCGGGACGATGTGGGCATCGTCCCCTACAAACCGCGCGGTTAACACGTCCTCAAATCAACCTACGTCAGCCCGCGCAGCATTTCCAGTACCGCTCGCATTAGCGGTAGAGCTACCACGAGCGCGGCGGCCGCAGTGCAGAACTCTATTGCCGAGGCCGCCGCCGCAAGACCTGCGTCCTTGCAGATGTCTGACGTTAGCTTGCCTATTATTGTCAGCCCCAAAGTTTTCAGCACCGGGGAGAACAGCGCCCGCGATATTCCCGCGCCGTCCGCCAGTTCGTAGATAAAGCCCAGTATGTCGCCTATCAGCCCGGAGGCTCCCGCCAGTATCGCTACTCCCGCCGCTACGCCGAGGAGCAGCGACAGTTCAGCGTTAGACTTTTTTACTATCAGCGCGAGGATTGCGGCGACTATCGCTGTAGCGGCGGCTTTTACGAGTATGTCCATATGTTAAAACCCGAAGAGCATTTTTATTTCCTCGAACAGTCCCGCGATTTCGCGCACTACGATTACAAGCACTACCACTAGACCCGCTATGCTTGTCATCAACGCCTGGTCGTCGCGGCCGGAGCGCGACAGCAGGATATTCAGCACCGCGACGATTATGCCCACGGCGGCGATTTTGAAAATAAGGTCGATATTCATTGGTGTACTCTCCTATATCAGTATTATCACAAGCGTCAGACCGAGCGAAAGCCCGGCGGCGGCGAAAACTTTCCCGCGCTCGCGTGAGCGGCTCTCCGCGTCCTCTAACAGTGCGGAAACGCGGGCTTCGGCGCGTGTTATCGCGCTTCTTTGCGCGTCAAGGTCGGTTTTGCCGAGTATGCGCTCTAAGTAGCGCAGTTCGGGGACGTTAAAAAATTTCGTATTCGGAAAAAGCCGTATCCCCGCTACCTCGCCGGCTCGCGTAAGTGCTTCCTCCGTAGGGCTTCTAAGCTCGCAAATCTCGTGCCTTAGAACCGCTAAACCCGCCGCGAAATTTCGCAGGTATTCCGCGTTTCGCCGAAGTTCAAGGCTATAGCTTATCCCAAGCCAGCCGCAGGCTCCCGCCACTATTATTGACGCTATAATTTTTAGCATTGTGTCACCTCATAGGTTCGTTTTCCGTTTTCTAATGTTATTGTTACAAGCATTTCAAAGAGCGCGGGGTAATCAAGACCTTTGTGCGTAGTAGCGAGCAGCTGAACGCCGCAGTTTTCAATAGAGTTCAGCGCGTTGAGGTCAGAGCGGCTTGAAACCTCGTCCATCGCGATACACTTCGGCGCCATAGTCCGCAGTAACATCTGCACGCCCTCGAGCCTCGGAGCGGCCTCGAGTACGTCAGTCGCCCTGCCGAGGTCGAAGCCGGGTACGCCGCCGTTTAGCGCGGCAATCTCTCCACGCTCGTCAAGCACCGCCACGCGTATCCCGGCGTTTGAGGTCAGGCGTATAAGGTCGCGCAGAAACGTTGTCTTGCCTACGCCCGGCGGCGAGATGATAAGCGTCGATTTACCCTTAAGACGCTCAAAAAACGCTTCGGCTATCCCCGCGTGTTCCCTGCAAAAGCGGATATTCAGCGAGGATATATCGCGCAGACCGTCAATCACGCCGTCTTTGACGATAGTCGTTCCGCAAACTCCCACCCTGTGGCCGCCCTTTGCCGTCAGAAAACCCGATTTCAGACGCTCCTGCACACTCTGATAGGAATTGCCGGATACAAGCGCGAGTATATCGCCGATTGTGAGCGTCAGGCCGCCGAGAGGTATTTCGCGCCCCTCGCTCGTAACCGAAGCGAAGGGGTATTTTGCCGCGCTCCGCCGTATACGCAGTTCCTCCGCGGTATCGCGCAGGGCGGGCGGGATTAGGCGTAGTAATTCGTCCATAAGTTTGTCCCTCGTGTGTTATGGTTTACTTTATGCGGGGGCGGTACGGGGTAGAACAAAAAAGCCGCCCCCGGTTTAGGGGGCGGCATTATTTGAGGATTACGCTACATTACGGCGCGGTTGGGAATGTGTCTATTTTTCCTCTATAGCGCTGATATATAAGTGTTACGTCAATAAGGTCGATTTTTTTGTCTTTGTTAACGTCAGCGAGTTGTAGGTAAAACTCGGCTAGCACCAGTTTATTGCGATAATGGCGATAGACGAGTTCCACATCTTTGATTGTGATTTTCGAATCGTAGTTTACATCGCCCAGTGGTACAGGGTTATTTTCATCTATCGCGGGAACGCCGACATACGGCAGAATAATAATATAGTTAAAGCCGCTGCTACCTACAAGCAGATACCATTTATCGGGGGCGGGGTCGTTCATATTGTTAACCTTTGTATAACCCGGAATTGTTATGGGGTCGGCGATAGGTTCGTAAGTCACTGTGTCAACTAAGCTGTATATTTTAGAACCCTCGGGAATATTGTACGTGTCAAGAGCCGGTTCATAATATGTTTCCGCCGTCAACGGCCATTCGCCGAGATAGTACGCGTCGGAAAGTTCAAAAGGCTTCGGAGGCAGTATAACATAGTTATATCCGGCAACTGTAATAGTCGTCCACGTCCCGGCTGTAAGATTAGAAACGCCGCTGACTTTAGTATATTCATAGTTATTTATCGTTATTGATGTCGGTGTCGGAACAGGTGTATAGTAGTCGGGTTCAACCATTGCGTACACTTTGGCTTTATTCGGAATACCTATGCCGTCAAGCAGAACGTTATACGTCCCGGGAACGAGCGGCCACGTGCCTTTGAATAGCGTCCCGGAAAGCTCTGTCTGCGGGGCGTTCTGCGGGGTAATCGACATTACCGCCGTGCGCTGGTAAAAATCGCTGTAATACGAACTCATATCAAAAGTTATAGCCGTAACAAGATACTTTCCTACAGCTGTCGGGGCAATGGTAGTTTCAGGATAAATTGTATCGCCGAGACCTTTATAGTATATATATCCTCTTAACGGATATGCCATATACATATCTTCGTATAAAATATTATACGGGTTCCCGTCATATACTTTTGTATATGACGCTTTTATCTTCAGTCTTTCGCTGTCTGCGGAAATATATCCGTAAACATTGCCGTATACGTCGCCGTAAATCGAATCGTTTAATTTACCAAAATCCGCATAGACATAAGCGTCGGCTTTTTTCCAGTCATAATCATAAATCATATCACTTAAAACCGCGCTAGGGACTTTACCGGAAAAGCTGCCCAAGTACGTATACGGAAGTTGATAATAAACCGCCAATACGGTGGGGATACTAATTAGCAGCACTGCCACCGTAAACAGTACCGTGAATAAGCGTTTGCCGGTATTTTTCATAGTTTTAGTCCCCCAATGTTGAATAATATTTATCTCTTAATTTTCGCGCAAGCTCCGCGAGCGGGTTTTTGTGCGCGTTTGCGTATACTTTCAGTTCTGTGATACGGTCGAGGCAGTCCTCCTGCGCGTTTGCGTCAAGCAAGGGTGTCAGAGTATCCACCCAGGTATACGCTTCCACGGCGTAGGGCGCGTGTTCAACGCTTTGAAACGCCGCTTCGACCGCACCGGGAATATCGCCCTCACGCAGGTACCGTTCCGATAGCAGACGGTAGCGGTCCATTTCGTTTATATCCGTACCCGGCGCGAATGAGATTAGATTAAGCAGCAGACAGGGTACGGCGAGTATCAGCCTTAGTTGCGGCTTCGGTGTTATCGCCGTCCCCTCCTCCGCTCCGGCGGTGCATAAAGCCAAAAGCTGAAGCGTAACGGAAAAAAACGATAACGAAAAATCAAACGCGGCGTGAAATAATATCATCAGAGCGGCAATTTTGTATATACCGGGCTTCGTTTTTCTGATGTAGTAAATCACCATTATCACGACGAGCGCGAGGGCTATGTACCCGGCTTCGGCGGCAACCTCGGCATACGCGCTGTGGACTTTGTTTACGTAGTAGAATGTTGTTTGAAACTCTAAAAACTCGAATTTCCAGCGTCCGGGTCCTATTCCTAAAATATTGCGCGCTCCGATTGCCAGCGCGTCGCTTATGTGGAGTATTCTGTCAAGAAAGGTTGAAACCGGGCGTATGCCTACGGCTAAAAACCCCGCAAACGCGGCCGCCGGTACGCCGACAAGCCAGTATTTGAGGGCTTTTCGCCTGCGCTGAAACGTTAGGAGAAACCACGCGAGCGCGTAGACGGCTATCCCTCCGACAGACAGCGTGAGCAGGAGCGCGGCGTGCGTAAGTACAAGCGAGGTTATTTTTATGTACCTGTGCCGCACACTTAGGTCGTTACAGCCGGTAAACGCGCAAACCGCGATAAATAGCGCGTAAGCGTTCGCGTACTGAAACGTTCCGTAGAGCCTGCCGTTATTGACCGCGCCGGGGTAAGCGGGCAGTCCGGCAAGATTTAACGCGTAGCTTATAAGCCCCGCGGCGGCCGCTATCGTCCCCGATATCCACAGCGCCCGCCGGACGTCGGGCTTTTCCTGCCGCAGAAGAAGCCACCACAGAAACGCGACGAGCGGCTTTGCCGCGCCGCTGAGGTTTTCGCGCAAAGCCCCGTGAAATAAGGCTGACAGTATGTAAAGAACTACCAGACTGCCGAACATTATAAGGCGCGGCTTAGGAGGTACGCGCTGAAATCTGAAAACTAAAAGCGCGGACGCAAGCACACCCGATAACAGCCAGACCGAATCGTCAAACCCGCCTTTTATTAAGACGCTGATTGTCAGTACAACGACAAATAAGTACGGTAAGAAACTTTTATTGGATATATTTACCACCTCTATACTATGCTTTAACGTATTATACCATAATGCCCGGGAATTTACAAGCGTTATTTTGCTTTTTTATAACAAAAAAGCCGCCCCGATTGGGGCGGCTGGATTTGAGCGCGAGAGTTGCGTATCACGCGAGCGGCTTCATCGTCGGGAATAGTATCACATCGCGTATCGTATCGCTGTCGGTTAGGAACATCACGAGCCTGTCAATGCCGAGGCCGCAGCCTCCCGTTGGCGGCAGACCGTATTCGAGCGCGGTTACGTAGTCATCGTCCATCATCGCGGCTTCGGCATCGCCCGCGTTTTTGCGGTCGAGCTGTTCCTTGAAGCGACGGTACTGGTCCTCGGGGTCATTCAGCTCGCTGAAAGCGTTAGCAAGCTCGCGCCGCGCCACGAACAGCTCGAAGCGTTCGGTAAGGCGCGGGTCATCGGCGCAACGCTTCGCAAGCGGCGAAACGTCCACAGGGTGGCGCACTATAAAAGTCGGCTGGACTAATTCGCCCTCCACTTTCTGGTCAAAACACTCGTACAGGAGCTTGCCCCAGGTCGGCTCGGACGGAATAGCAACGCCGACAGACTTAGCGGCGGCAATTGCGCTCTCCGTATCTGAAAAGCTGTCAAAATCAATGCCGGCGTACTCTTTGACCGCTTCGACCATTGATAGACGCCTAAACGGTGCGGTGAATTTCAGTTCCTCGCCCTGATAGCCGACGCTTGCGATACCTAGGCTTTCAATTACCGCTTGTAACATTTCCTCGACGCGCGTCATTATGCCGTACATATCGGTATACGCCTCGTAGAACTCGATTGTAGTAAACTCGGGGTTGTGGCTAGCGTCCATACCCTCGTTGCGGAAAATTCTGCCGATTTCATACACGCGGTCGAGACCTCCGACAATCAGCCGCTTTAGGTTCAGCTCCGTTTCAATCCGCAGGTACATTGTGAGGTCAAGCGCGTTGTGGTTCGTGACAAAGCGCCGCGCCGCCGCGCCGCCCGAGATTGTCTGCAATACCGGCGTTTCAACCTCCAGATAGCCGTTGTCGTCAAAGTACCGCCGTATAGCGCGCACGACCTTGGCGCGGGTCTCAAAAACCTGCCGCACTTCGGGGTTGACAATCAGGTCAACGTAACGCTGGCGGTAGCGCAGGTCGTTATCTTTCAAACCGTGGAATTTTTCCGGCAGCGGCAGCAGTGACTTCGACAGCAGCTGAACACTCTTGCAATGCACGGAAATCTCGCCTTTCTTTGTGCGGAACACAAAGCCGGCTATGCCGATTATATCGCCGATATCCCACTTCTTGAACTCGGCGAAAGCCTCGTCCCCGAGGTCGTCGCGGCGCACGTAGAGCTGTATGCGCCCCGTTTCGTCTAAAAGGTCGCAGAAAAACGCCTTGCCCATATCGCGCTTGCTCATAACCCGCCCCGCAAGCGCGACGTCGGTGTTTTCAAGCGCGTCAAAGCCGCTGTGAACCGCCCCGGCTCTTGACGTTCGCTCGAATTTTGTGACGAGGTAGGGGTCGCGCCCCTCCTCGCGCAGTTTGTTAAGCTTGTCGCGTCTGATTTGCAGAAGTTCAGACAGTTCTGTTTGTTCCATTTTGTTTCCTCTATGTATGGGCGCGGTTTATCACGCCCGTTTTGGTTATACGCGGGTCAAACCCGGAGCGGTATTGTGAGAAAGAACCTTACACTTCGATTTTCAGAATCTCGTAGCTCTTGGGTCCCGAGGGCGTGACCGCGCTGACCACATCGCCCACCGTGCCGCCTATCAGCGCGGCTCCTATAGGCGATTCGTCCGACAGCAGTGCGTTTCGCGGGTCTGCCTCCTGCGAGCCTACTATGCGGTAGGTTTTTTCAGTTCCCGCGCCGACATTCTGCACAGTTACTTTCGCGCCGAGCGTTACGTGCGTCGAAATCTCCGAGTCGGAGATAATCTCCGCGTTGTCGATTTGGTTTTTGAGGTCGGCGATTTTTGAATAGAGCTTGCCCTGTTCGTTCTTGGCCTCGTCATATTCGCTGTTCTCCGAGAGGTCGCCGAAGGCGCGCGCCTCCTTGATTTTCTCGGCGACAGCGTCCGCGCCGACGGTCTGAAGATGCTGAAGCTCCTTGACAATATCGTCATAACGAGCCTGTGTAAGTTTAACTTTTGGCATAAAATGTACCCCAATCCGCGAAATTTAAGAAATTTGCATATTGTGGTAGTATAACATATCCCGGGCGATTTGTCAAGCGCGGTACAAGTGCAAATTACAAGTGCAAATAACAGTTATCAAATATCAAATATCAGAGACGTTGTAACAGTTAACAGTTATCAAATATCAGATATCAGAGACGAAGGTTTGGACGTGGGTTGCGCCCTGCGGGGGAACCACCCCGCCGCTGCGGCGGCACCCCTCCACAGAGGGGATAGGGGTTTGGTCGAGGGTACTGGGCTTGGAAAGCTTGGCGCGGCTCGTAATGACGGTGCGCCGGAACGTAGGGCGCAGGTACGCTCTGCGGGAATACACGTCCCCGAAACCCACGTCCTAACTCTCGTCCTCATCCCCTCTGTGGAGGGGTGCCGCTCGCAGGCGGCGGGGTGGTTCCCCGCGCTGTACGCGGACGCAACCCTCGTCCACCGTCCCGGCGCAATGCGCCGGGACAGGGCAGGGCTACGCCCTGCCCGTGGTGCGCCCTCGGCGCACCGTCATTGCGAAGCACCGGTAAGCCCGCGATACGTAGGACGTTACAGGTGCGAAGCAATCCAGTGCCGGGGGGACAACATACGGTACGTATCGCAGAATTGTACGTCAACCCTGGATTGCTTCGCCGCGTTTCAATAGTACGTATCGCAAGTGCGGTGGCGGCTTCGCAAAGACGGGCAGGGCGAAGCCCAGCCCTGTCCCGGCGCAGTGCGCCGGGACATAACCCCGCGCCTTGCGCGGAGTAGCCCTCGTCCTACCCTCCAAAGCCCCCCTCTTTAGAGAGCGCACGTGCCTCCGCAGAGGCGGGGGGTGCCGTTGTAATAATTTTTTCACCTTACCTCAAAAAAAGTTCCTGCCGCCTATTAAGTTTTCGCGAAAACTTCCGATATAGAGATTGTATAGTAGTGGTCAATATTTGGAAGCGTCTGCGTTGTCAGACTGACTGGAGTGCGTATGCGGCCTATTGATAACACCCTCGCGGTTATTTCAGGCGTTCAGCGCGACGTCGGGACGGTTACGCAGCAGGGAACCGTTGCCGCGGCTCACCAAACCCAGCAAACGAAAGAAACCGCGCAGCACCTCGAACACAGCGTCGTCGGGACAAGCGAAACCGTCGGACAGCGTATCAACGCCGACGAGGAAAACGAAAACGATAAAAACCAGTCGAAAGAAAAACGCCGCAAACGGCAGGAAGCCGCTAACAACGAACCCGCGGCGGTGTTTGGCGACCTGGTTTTGACCGTTCCCCCCGACCCCGGGGTTAAACCGCGCTTCGACTTTATGGCTTGATTTAGATAACAGTGATTAAATATTAAATATCAGATACGCGCTCGGCGCGGGACAAGGGACGGACAGATGGGTGCTATTTTGCCGTATATGATACTGGCGTTTTTCATATTTATACTGGTTTGCGTGGGCTTGGTTCTTTGGCGCTATCTTTTTGCCGGACTAAAAGACGAGCGGCTTTTTATAGAACTCAAACAGGCCGAGCTTGAAACGCTTCTGACGACGGTTCGCGCGGAAGTCGATGACTTCTTTGATTTGGCCGCCGAGGACAAGGCTGAAATCATCGAGGAACGCAAGAAAATTGCCGCGCTGGTCGCGGGGCTTGCGGTTCCGGGCGTGACAATCCCGATAGCGAAAGAGGAACCCGCCGCCCTGCCCGATTTTCAGACGGCTATTGACCTCGCGGCAAAACGTCAGCAGGAGCCGGAGGAACCGCCCAAAGCTCCCGAACCGCCGGAAACGCCTCCTGCAACGGTAGAACCGGTCTCAACGGCGGCACAGCTGCACTCGCGCAAGGACAAGATACAAGACCTCTCAAACGAGGGCTTTGACCGCATTGAAATAGCCCGCGACCTCGGCATTACGCTGAACGAAGTCGACCTCGCGATGACTATGAAGGATTAACGCGGCGCTTTAAGGTTTAGAGCGGCTTTTATGTAAAGGAACAGGTACAAAACTATGACACGTGGTTTTTATATAGCGGGAACGGGTATGATGCTTCAGCGCAGGCGTATGGAGTCGATTACCAATAACATCGTTAACGCGGATACCGTCGGCTTCAAGCGCGATAACCTCGTTTCGCACAGATTTGACCAGGTTATGATTGAGCGCCGGAACGACTACTTCGACAGCACCGACTGGAGCAAGAATATCGAGGTCGGCGAACTGACCTTCGGAACGCGCGTTGACAGGATTTACACCGATTTCGCGATGGGGAACGTCGAGGAAACCGGGAAAACCACAGACCTCTTGACCGTAGGGGACGGATATTTCGTTATGGAAACAGGCGCCGGCGACCGCTATACAAAAGCCGGAGCCTTTACGATTAACTCCCTCGGCTACCTTACGGACGGCGTGGGACATTACCTGCTCGGGCAGGACGGACGCATTTTCGTAGGTTCCGACCGCTTTATGGTTACGGAAACCGGCGAAGTATTCACAAGCGACGGCGAAACCTACCTAAATAAACTCCGTATAGCCGAATTTAGCGAGGACGCGGACCTCCGCAAACAGGGCGATAATCTCTTTTTCCTAAACGCGGGGGAGGTCACGGAGGAGGATACGCAGACGATTATAAAACAAGGTTTTTACGAAAACTCAAACGTCGACGTAGGCCGCGAAATGGTTGATATGATGACAGTCTACAGAGCCTACGAAACAAACCAAAAAATGGTTCAGACAATAGACCAGATGAACCAAAAGGCAGCGTCGCAAATAGGCCGCCTCGCGGGCTGAGGAATAGTTTAACGTTTCGGGTGGTGAAAGTCATTGCGGCAACCAAGAAAAGGTTATGAGAATAGAGATTTTGGCGTACTGAACGTATCCGCGGAGGACCTCACTATCGACGCGAGCGATGAAGTTAAACGCAGGTTCTTAGTGGCTTGCAACGGCTGTTCTCTTATAGGGCGCAGAGAAAAACGCGAGTATGCCGTCTTGATAGATTCCGCTACCGGGAAAACAGTAAAAAACAGCGGATTGAAAAAGGGAACGGAAAATACGGTAAGTCTGACTGAATGGATTCCGTTATTGAAACAAAGCCGAGAATTAACACTGAGTATTATACACAATCACCCAAACGGCGCGCCTTTTTCGTTAGGAGATATTAAAGAGTTTCTTAAGTATCCCTCAATAAAAAGTATGTGGCTGCCGTCAGGTAAAAGATTATATTACCTTGAGAAACAAGATGATTCCGTTTTGGCGTATGATGCAATATTGAAAAAAGTTCAGCTTGCCGCGAGAAACATAGGAAAGACAACTGATAACAAGCAAAATAGGATTGAAGTTGTTCATCTTATTTACAAAGAAGTTTTTAAGCACGGCAAAATACGCTATGAAAGGTGGTAGTCATTATGAAAGAAACTTGTGTTTTAACTTGTCCGAGCGCTGACGAGCTCCTCTGGCAAATGCGCGGTTCGCCGGAGGGGGAGCGGCCTCCTAAGGTTGATGTCCCGCCGCCTGACTACGGGCCTGTTACGTTAGACGAGGTTACTGACCTTATCACCTGCATTATCGAGGACAGGGACTGCTTCGGCGACAAGCTCATAGGGCTAATTATCGACGAGATGACCGAGCGGCTTCCCGCCGCCGATGTACCCGCTTTTATTGATTATGTCAAGGAAATTTTGACCGAGCTTCGCGGCGGCTCCGCTAACACTGAAAAAATACGCTTCAGCGACAGTATTATGAAACACTGCGACAGCGTTCTCACTTTGCGGATTGCGTAGGCCACAACTTATAGAGGTAACAACAATATGTATGAGCAAATTTCAATCGCGGCAACGGGGCTGTATCAGCAGCAGCGGCGGCTTGACGTTATCGCCGATAATATAGCTAACGTTAATACTATCGGCTTCAAGTCAGGGCGGCTTGATTTCCGTGACGCTATGTATACGGCGGGCTATATTCCGGGGCCGCCCTATTCGCCGGAGGAAAACCAGCAGAAGGGTCACGGCGTTCTGACTTCGCAGATAACTAAAGATATGTCTAACGGCTCAATACAGGAAACCGGCGGTCAGCTGGACTTTGTGCTTCACGGTGAGGCTTTTTTCAGCGTGCTTGACGCGCGGAATAATACTCACTATACTAAGGCCGGTAACTTCTATAACGTAGTCTGCCCTATGGCGGAGGAGCCGGGCGGTATGGAGCTGTTTACCGACCAGGGACATCACGTGCTTGACAGCAACGGCGACGTTATTAAAGTTCCGTCAAATACGACAATCGTAGAAGCCACGCCGGACGGGCATTTGACGTTTTACAACGGTCTCGACCCGGTTGGTGAGGCGCAACTCGGTATATATACTTTCCAGAACCAGTACGGGCTTAGTTACGAGGGCGACAGCGAGTTCGCGGTAACGGAAGCGAGCGGCGAAGCGCGAGCGGCTCTGCCGGAGGAATACACGGTTATACAAGGCGCGGTAGAAATGTCCACGGTAAGCCTAGCGCAGGAAATGCAACTAATGATTAGGTCGCAGAGAGCGTTCAGCCTCGCGGCAAGAGCCTTAAAAACCGGCGACGATATGGAACAACTCGCAAACGGTATGAAAACGGCATAACATTTCTAGTTAACAGTTATCAAATATCAAATATTAGATAGCAGATAGCAGTGAACAGGCAAAGGTAACTTATGTCCGGCAACCTACGTCCGGCAACCTGCGTCCCGGCAATCTACGTCCGACAATCTGCGTCCCGGCGACCTGCGTCCTAGCAACCTACGTCCCGGCGCCGTGCGCCGTCTTTGCGAAGCCGCGGTACGCTTGCGATACGTAGGACGTATAGCGGCGAAGCAATCCAGTGCCGCAGTCCGCAGATACGTATGTTACGCTCCCGGCACTGGATTGCCGCGCCGGTT
>JAISJH010000073.1 GCA_031261635.1 Oscillospiraceae bacterium | reverse complement strand
GACGTAGGTTGCGAGGGTTATATCCACGCAACCAAACGTCCAAACCCCCGTCCTTATCCCCTCTGTGGAGGGGTGCCGCCCGCAGGCGGCGGGGTGGTTTCCCCCGCAGGGCGCAACCCCCGTCCAAACCCTCGTCTCTGATATTTGATATTTGATAACTGTTAACTAAAAAAACTGTTAACTGAAAAACTCATCTTGCAAAACGGGAAACTTTGTGATATCATAGTACCCACCAACTACACAACAAAACGGAGCAGCTATGACCCTACGAACGGTCCTCGCGGTTGACGATGAGCCGATGATACTCGGCGCGGTTACCGCCTACCTTGAAAGCCGGAATTACCGTGTCCTTACCGCTACTAACGGACGGGACGCGCTTGCGCGTTTTGCAGGG
The DNA here is from genome assembly GCA_031261635.1 of Oscillospiraceae bacterium. Taxonomy (GTDB): domain Bacteria; phylum Bacillota; class Clostridia; order Oscillospirales; family Oscillospiraceae; genus JAISJH01. The sequence goes on along the minus strand of JAISJH010000073.1, from coordinate 23,787 downwards.
GGCGGTGTGGATATCGTGTTGCTTGATTTAATGCTTCCCGATATTTCCGGCGAGGAGGTTTGCCGCGCAATACGCCGGACGTCCAACACGCCGCTTATTATGCTCAGTGCCAAAGTCGCGGAAAACAGCCAGATTGAGGGTTTCAATATCGGCGCGGACGATTATATAACTAAGCCGTTCAGCCTCAAAGTGTTGGAGGCGCGGATAGCCGCTCTATTGCGCCGCGCTCCCGCTAACGACCCGCTTGAACTGTTCGCGGACAAGCGGCTTACGGCTACCGAGCGGAAGATTGTGAACACGCTTTCGCGCCGCCCGGGTAAGATTTTTACGCGCGACGAACTGATTGAGACGGTCTTTGACGACAGTTTTGACGGCTACGACAGGGTGATTGACACGCATATTAAAAACCTGCGGCGCAAAATCGGCGCGGCGGAGGGCGCGGCGTATATAAAAACCGTTCACGGCGTTGGCTACAAGTGGGGTGTCGAAAAATGAAAACGTTTCTGCCGGGTTTAGTAATACTTTTCGCGCTCGCGGGCGTAATTTTCTATAATAATATGATGCACCTCGCCTGTGTCGTATCGCTGTTTCTCGCGCTTCTGGCGGGAGTGGTCTTTACGGTTCAGCTAAACCGGCGAAACGCGGAAAAACTCGCGCGGCAGGAGGAAATACGAAATCAGCTTACCGCCGACGTAGCCCACGAACTGCGAACGCCGCTAACCGCCGTAAGCACAAACCTCGAGGCAATGGCGGAAGGCGTTTTGGAACCCACCGCCGAGCGGCTAAACGCCTGTTACAACGAAATACGGCGGCTCGGGAACCTTGTCGCAGACCTAGAAAACCTCGCCAAGACCGAGAGCGACATTCTGAAATTTGACCCGGTTCAGCTTGATTTACTGGAGCTTGCGAGCGAAGTTTTTGAAACGGTTGAAGGCGAACACGTAACGGTTACGGCAGACCGCGAAAGGCTCTTGCAGGTACTGAACAATCTGCGCTCAAACGCTGAAAAATACGGCGGCGGCGAGATTACCGTAACGGTAAAAAATAACAAAAACTACGGCGAAATAGCCGTAGCGGATAAGGGAAACGGCATATCCGCGGAGGATTTGCCGCACATATTCGAGCGCTTCTACCGCGCCGATAAATCACGCTCGCGGTCAACAGGCGGCGCGGGGATAGGCCTCGCGATAGTAAAGAGCATAGTAACCGCCCAGGGCGGCACAGTAAGCGCGTCAAGCAACCCGGGCGAGGGCAGTATTTTCACCGTAAGCCTGAAAAAATAACAGCCGGATACGTAGGGGCGGGTTTCAAACCCGCCCTCCCCGCGTTATTACCCCTACAGCCCTTCCGCTATCCAGCGTCTGAACGTTTTCGCGCTTATGTTCAGCCGCCTTGCGGCTTCGCGCTCGGAGATTTCGCGGCTTCGGAACGCCGCGCCGACTTCGCGGAAAGCTTCGGGCGGGTGTTTTCGCGGTCTCCCGAAGCTTGCGCCGTTGGCCTTTGCCGCCGCTATGCCCTCCGCCTGCCGCTGGTGAATGTTGCCGCGCTCCGTTTCCGCTACGTAGCTTAGGATTTGAAGCACGAGGTCCGCTATAAACGCCCCCGTAAGGTCGCGCTCACGCTCCCGCGTATCGAGTAGCGGCATATCCAGCACCACTATGTCCGCCCGCTTCTCTTTCGTAATCACGCGCCACTGTTCTAAAATCTCATCATAATTTCGCCCGAGCCTGTCAATGCTCTTAACAATAAACAGGTCGCCGGGGTTCAGTTCTTTCAATAGCCGGACGTACTCCGGGCGGTTAAAATCCTTACCGGACTGTTTGTCAACAAAAATATTACCGTCCCTAACCCCAAATTCCCGAAGCGCGACGAGCTGACGAAGCTCGTTCTGCTCACGTGAACTAACTCTTGCGTAGCCATAAGTTTTTATCATATATAATCGCTCCTTCAAACTGCATACATAGTGTTTGAATAGAGCAGTGAAATTATTACAATATTTGGAAATAAAGCTGCTACGCTTGGCTAGCCGTCATTTCGCGACGGCTAGCTTTGACGGGGGAAGGGCGGGTTTGAAACCCGCCCCTACGCCCCTACCCGGGGGATTTGTACTTGGTTAATAACTATTTCGTGAAATACTTTTTAATATCGAACTGCCCGAGCTGGCGGGCGAACGCGCCGGTTATATTCAGCGACAGCCCGGCGTGACCGAGGCCGAAGAAGAAACCGCCGTCGTGCAGGATATAGGGGTTGTAGCAAACAAGACCCTGACTGCCGTTGCAGTTTTCCTCTACCCACTGGAACAAATACGCGTCATTGCGAAGCTTTATAAAGAAGCCGGGACTTGACCAGGTTGCGCAGCCGGAGTTATCGTCCTGGAAAATCGTCCAGCTATAGCTTACGGGCGAGGAATAGGTGTGGATACTGCTCATAGTATCGGAATACGCCCACGCGAGCGACCGCCCGACGAAGTCTGACGAAAAACTATGGCGCGTTGAGAACGGAGCTTCCGCGATACCCTCGCCCTTTGCCGTGCCGAACAGCACCGTCGCACCTATTTCCCAATCGCTCGTCCAGCTCCCGACGCGTCCCCATACGCAGGTTGTCAGACCAGTTGAGAAGTCTACCGCCTGCGAAACGTTTGAGAACTGCGTATCGCCCGTGACCATATGCGAGAAAAAGTAGATATCGTGCGCCGGCTCGAAGCAGACGTATTTTTCCTCGTGCCACTCGCCGCCGGGTTTGCGCCATTTGAGCGTTTCCTTTGAAACTATATCGTACTCGAAGTCCTGAATAAGATTGTCCGGGCGGTTCCCCTCGCTCCAGGCGTAGGGCGTCTGAACCTTGTCATAGCCGAGCGAAAACTTTTTCCCGACAAGCGCCTCCGAGAACGGCAGAGTATTGCCGCTCATCATTATATTAGGACCGCCGAACTCGAATATACGCTGTGTTTTGGCGGCTTCGTAGGCTTCGGCCTTTGTCATAGGAATGTCGATGTCCTTCGGACGGTAGGCGTAGCGCGCTCCCTTGCCTGTGAGCATTGCCATAGGCGGCGCCTTGTCGCCGTTTACGGTAATAGTCTCGAGGTGCGCCGCGTCGCCGGTTACGGTAAGCTTCGCAGTATGCAGCGCGTAGGTGAGTTCATCGTCCTTGCCGAAGCCGAATTTCAATCCGGCGGCCTCGAGGTGGAACAGGTCGATAAGTTCAAGCCACATTTCGCCGCCGAACTCTACGCCCCATTTAGCGTAAATGTAATACTCGTCGTTTATGCGGATATAGTCCGACGGATACGTGACGGATACAGCGTCCTGCGGCTCGTCAAGCCAGGTCGTAAGCGAGCAGACTACAGACGGGAAAAACGTAAGGTTTTCGCTGCCGCAGCTGTATTTCCAGTGCAGACCGCGCCCCTCGAGGCGGTTAGTTGTGGTGTGAAGTTTTTCCGGCGCGTCCCCGCCCTTGTCAACGTAGCCGAAGTGATAATGCCGCTGAATTTCGCGCGGGATTTCGCGGTTATGCGTAGGCTGGCGCATACCAAAGAGGTCGCCGCCAACGGGAACGGAGATACCAAACCACGTTTCAAAGGCGGTTACAAGCTCCGTAACGCGGTCAAGGACAATATGCCACCCGCGCTGTGAGTTCGGAATAAGGTGCGAGAATACCGTAAGGTCCCCGAGCGATATCGCGCCGTAAGGCACTGTGTACCCGATTCCGTTTTCAATAACGCTGAGTTCCGCGTCGGACAAGAATGAATAGTCCAGCTGCGTAGGGGCAAATTCGCCTGTAAGTTTAATCTTCAGCGATTTCCCGGAGAGTACGCCGCAATACTTATCGGCTGTGGGGCGCGTTGCTTTAGCAAGCTTCTCCGCTACGATTTCAGAGGTAAGCGGGTTATATGAGTGAAAAAACATTTAAGCGGCCTCCTTATACAAGGTACGGATTTTTGGCTTCGAGTACGTCTTTATAATCCTCGGGGTCCTGAATTTTGCCATACGCTCCAATCATTACGAAAACGTCAGAGTCGGTTTCCTCTTTAGTTTCAGGATTAGTCATCGTCATAGTGCCGAAGCCGCGTCCTACATCATAAACGTGGTTATAGTTATCGAGGAAGCACAGCGTATCGGAGCGGAACATAGCCGACGCGCCGAGGATTTTTTCCATATTCTGCTCCGTACAGGATACAAGGTAAACGCCGTCCTTAATCTTGACGAGGTGCGCGGGGTCGTCGGAACTAGGCAGCGCGGAGAGCAGGTTATTGAAGTTATCGGTAGTAGCTTCCGCGGCGGCCGAGGCCTGCGCGGACTTCGGATAGGTAATGCGGTACCAGTTCGGCGCATAGTAGCAATGAACCGTTGCCATATCCGGCGAATACTGCCACTGCACGACATTCCCAACCATATCGTTTGAAAAACCGTGGCGCGGATAGTGTTTATACTCAACGCCCTCCTGCTGTATAGCGCCGAATACAAAATCAGTATCAACGAGGTACGGCCAGCGCGGATTGCGCCCGACAGAGGCGATGAGGTGCGTCACAAGATACTGCTCCAGGTCGATTACGAACGTGAAGTTCTGACGCTTCTTGAAATCAAGCCCCGCGAGGTTCCACGAAACAAGATAGATGAGGTCGTCGCCTTTCAGACACTCGTACTTGTCAGTCTGCGGAGAGGAGGGTTCTTTGTTTACATAGTTCCACTCCAGCGTATCCTTACTTATGAAGTTAAGGATAATGTCGTAGCCGTCGTCCATTTGAAGAACGAATTTCTGACCCGCTAACTCGTAGCATCTGGGCGGCGTGAACTGAAACGCTCCGCCTGCTTTGGAAAAATTACGTAGGTCCATAGTGATAACTCCTTATGTAATGAATTTATTCCGCAATGATTTTGCCCCAGCCGCCGACTGTGCCGAGCGCCGGAAGCCCGGGAACGCCGAATAGGTCGCCGTCAAAGAGCAGGGTATTGAAGTCGCTTGCGAGAAACAGCCCGGTCTTTGCCGGACCAAATGAAATTTGCCCGTACTGGAAATAGATACCCTCCGCCACGCGGATAGCCTTGAAGCCGGGAACAGTAACAGGCGGCATATTGGGCAACGCGATATACGCCGCGCCGCCGTCGTACTTCACGCGCGCGGTAATGGACGGCGAAAAGCTCCAGTCAACCGTATTGCCGTCAAGGTCGCCGGAAAGCGCGTGACGCTCGGGTTTTGCGCCGAAGTCGTCGATGTAGCCGAAGTCCGCCATAGGCTCGTCGCCGCCTACGACTACGTGGGTGACAAGCCCGCGTGCGTAGTCGAGGATATACGTCGCGCCCCAGGGGACAATCGCGAAGTTAACGAGGAAAATGTCGCCGCCGATTTTCAGACACTCCGCGGGCTGGTCGTTAAGACCGTCCGACAAGGTGACGGAAAGCGCCGGAGACCGCGCGAGAGTGAGCGTAGTCTTACGCCCGGAGTCAAAGGTCAGAGCGATGTTCCTCCCGACCAACTCAAAAGAATTAGGGCGGGAGTAGCCGCAAAAGTCACTCGCGGCATACTTGTATAGCGTTTTAAGGTTCATAAATTTACCTCCTTTCCCTATAGATTACACCGATTACGCTCTCGCGGTTGATAAGGCGGCGTACAGCGTAACAGCTTACGCCGGTATCATAAGTATCGCGAAATGTGACTTTGCCAGTTTACAATTTTCTGCCACTATTGTACCACAATCCCCCCGGTTTGTCAACCGGGGAGTTAACAGTTATCAAATATCAAATATCAGAGACGGGGGTTTAGACGAGGCTACGGGGACGCACATTTAACGCTCCCGCAAGCGCGGGGGGTGCCTCGAAAACTTTTTTTCAAAAAACCTAAAAAAGGGGCTTGACAAACTCGTTATACTGTGTTATAGTATGTTCATTCAGTAATTCATAGAAAACATACAAATGTAATACACATATCGAAGGGGTACTCACGATGTCTTTTGCTGCTTTTACGTCTTTATCGTGTCTGTGTAGCGCTCCGGCGCTTTGCGTTTGCGCGTGTTATAATCCGCGTTTTTGAATTTTCACTCTGCTGACTAATCGGACAACCGAAGGTCGAGGGTAATCCTCGGCTTTGTTTTTTTATAGGAGAGCTTTTTGATGAAACGTTTTTTGCTTGCCGCAAACAACAAGGCTATACGGTTCTATATGATAATCGCGTTCATACTGCTGTGGCAGTTCGCGCCGGATCTGGGGCTTACTAACCCTACGTTCGTCCCGCCGTTCACGCAGGTTCTCGCTGACGGCGCGGAACTCGGGCTTACTAAGATACTAGTGCATATCTGCATAAGTATGAAGCGCGTTATAATCGGCTTCGCGGTATCCGCGGTAATCGCCCTGCCGCTCGGCTTCATACTGAACGGCGGCCTGCCTAAAGTATCCGCGTTTCTGCGCCCCCTGTTCGCGTTTTTGCAGCAGATACCGCCGTACATACTGTATCCCGTGTTCCTGCTGGTATTCGGACCCGGCGAAAACGGTATCTACCTCGTAATATTCTGGAGCGTCTTCTTCCCGATACTGTTCACAACCCAGCAGGGCGTAAGCGAAATTGACGCGAAGCTAATCCGCGCGTCAAAGGCGATGAACTGCAACGGAGCGCGGATATTCCTTAAGGTAGTGCTTCCCGCGACGTTCCCGAGCCTTATGCGCGGCATACGCTCCGGCCTCTCAATGGCCTTTCTAATGCTAATAGGAGCGGAAAGTATGGGCGCGGACAGCGGCATAGGCTGGATGATTAACAACGCTCAGAAACTAGGCTGGATTACGCGCATATACCTCGGCGCGCTGATAGTCTGCGTAATAGGCTTCGCGTTGAACTACGGCCTCGGCGTAATAGAAAAAGTTTTCGTAGACTGGAAGCCTGTAGCGGAACTCGAAACGTAAAGGAGGGGATAACATCTTGAAAGTCCTGAAATACTCAAAGAAACTTCTGATTGCCGCGATACCTATTGTAGCGTTTTTCGTTCTGTGGCAGATTGGCGCAAGTTTCGCACCGCGCGGGGTGCTTAGTTCCCCAACGAAAATCGCGGCGGCTATGTGGACGGAGTTTTTAAGAACCAAGCCCGCGATGAATATGGGCGGTCTGACGTTTTTACAGCACACTACGCGCAGCATTTTCCGCATTGTCAAGGGCTTTGCCCTCGCCGGCTCTGTCGGTATAGTGTTCGGCTTTGTACTCGGTACCTTTTTCAAACCGCTTGAGAAGCTGCTTCTGCCGTTCTTTCAGGTCTGCGAAAAGCTGAACCCCTTTGCGATAATCCCGGTATTTATGATAATCTTCGGCATAGGCGAGCAGGAGAAAGTAGCGATAGTATTCTGGGCGGCGATATGGCCTGTACTGTTCAACACGCAGGCGGGAGCGAAAAGCGTTGACGCGTCCCTGATAAAAGCCGCGCGGACAATGGGCGCGAGCCGCTTCAAGCTATTCACGGGGGTAATTCTCCCCTACACGCTCCCGAGCGTATTCACGGGGCTGAAACTCGGTATCCGCGTAGCGTTCTTTATGATTATAGCCGCCGAACTCGCGGGGGCGACTTCGGGAATAGGCTGGTTTTACATACAGCAAAAGGTTGCCTATAAGCTTGCACTGGTCTACGGCTCGATACTCTTTATAACGCTTCTCGCGATAATATTTAACGCGCTGTTTACCCGCCTTGAAAAACACTTCCTCAAATGGAAGGAGGGCGTATTCAAATGAACAGGAAAAAGATTACAACCCTCGCTGTGACCGTAGTCCTGGTAATCGCGCTGCTCGTAGGCGCGGAACTCGGCAAGACGCAGAAAACCATATTAACCCCCGGAATGGTAACAGAGTATACAAACGGGCAGTCGTAAGACGCGCGTTCATAGGGAAAGTTAAACGGCAAGGCGAAAATATTCGTCATTGCGAAGCGCCGGAAAGCCCGCGATACGCAGAATGTCTGCGGCGCGAAGCAATCCAGTGCCGCGAGCCGCAGATACGTTTCTTTGGCCTTTACCACTGGATTGCTTCGCACCTGTAACACCCTGCGTATCGCGGGCGTACCGGTGCTTCGCAAAGACGCGCACGGCGCGGGACGAAGGCCGGATTGCGTAAACGCTCTATGAACACACAGTCCTAACAACCACCCGGTTGATATAAAAATAAAAAAAGGAGACTCACAATGAAAACATCGAAAGCTCTCGCCAGTATCTCCGCGTTGCTGCTTACCGCGGCAATCACCCTCTCGGCTTGCTCGGGTTCGTCGGGCAGTACCACCACGCAGACACCCGCGACTAACGCCCCCGCCACACCCGCCGCTGATACTCCCGCTGTGACCGGAAATACCGGAGCAAACGACAACGCCGCCGCTCCGCTTGATATAATTACCCTGCGTACCAGCACTAAGAAGAATTGTACCTCCACACCCTGGGTCGTCGGGGAAGCCCTCGGCATTTTCGAAAAACACGGCATCAAAATTGAGTACACGGGCGAGATTAGCGAAACCCTCGCGGCGGTACTCAGCGGGGCGAACGATTTGGACGCGGACTCCCCCGGAACCCTCGCCCTGCAAGTCGCCGAAGGCACTGAAATAATCGGCGTGGGCTTTAACCAGGTTGACCCGGACAGCGACGACATCGACCGCAAGTATCAGCATATGCGCTTTTACGTTTCGCCTGACATCGGCGTTACGAACTTTGAGGAGCTTGACGCCTATAACAACGGCGGCGAACTCACTATCAGCGGCGTAGGCTCGGCGAATTGCTTAACCTTTATCCCGCAGCAGGCTCTCCGCAATAACGGGCTTGACCCGGAACGTTTATCTTTCGTAGGCTACGACAGCGATACCGCCGCCGTACAGCTCGTTCAGCAGGGCGACCTTACTATAGCCGGTATCCACCCGCCGTTTTACTATCTCGCGGAACAGGAAGGCTTAGTGCGCCTCTTTGACTCGCGCGATACAGGCGTAGGAGCCGCGAGCGGTACGGAAATTTACTATTTCACTAAAGACTTCGTAAAAGATAACCCCGTAGCCGTTCAGCGTTTCGTGGACGCTATTACCGAAGCGCAGAAGTGGGGGCTTGAAAACCCGGACGAAGCAGTCAAGCTCACAGGCGAATACATAGGGCGCGAAGTCAACGCCGTTCACTACTTCTATAACGGAAGCAACGTATCCGGCAGCGACGTACCCGCAAAGCTAATCCAGCCGTGGATTGACGACCTAATCCGCTACGACGCGCTCAAAGACGGTCAGGTAAAAATCTCCGACGTATTCGACCCGACGTTTATCAATAACCTCAGCATAAACTAAAATTTACGCGGCGAACGGGCGACTTAATCACATTCAAAACGTAGAAAACTAAAATATCCGTCATTGCGAGCGCCGAAAAACTCAACATACACGCCGGTTCAGGCGCGAAGCAATCCAGTGCCGCAGTCCGCAGATACGTAAGTTACGCTCCCGGCACTGGATTGCTTCGCCGCTGTACGTCCTGCTATCTCGCGCTTACCGCGGCTTCGCAATGACGGACTTTTGAATGGCTACCTTTTGAATACAAACTCCTACATATCACACGCCCTGGAGGAACAACTATGGCGAAAATCGAAATAAGCAATCTCGGACGCGCGTTTAAGAAAAAGGGTTCCGCTACGGAGCGGTTCTGGGCTTTGCAGGATTTCAACCTCTCAATCGAGCAGGGGGAATTTGTAACCGTCGTGGGGCCGAGCGGCTGCGGTAAATCCACGCTGCTTGACCTGCTTGTAGGGCTTACAAAACCCGACGAGGGGGGAATCTCTATAGACGGCAAGCGTATACAGGGTCCCGCGCTTGACCGCGGTATTGTTTTGCAGGGCTACGCGCTCTTTCCCTGGCGAACCGTGCGAAAGAATATCGAGTTCGGGCTTGAAATTAAGAAAGTTCCGAAGAGCGAGCGCAAGGATATTATCGACCACTTCATAAAGCTCGTTGACCTTATAGGCTTTGAAAACCATTTTCCGTTCGAGCTGTCCGGCGGTATGCAGCAGCGCGTAGCTATAGCCCGCGCGCTTGCCTACGACCCGGAGGTACTGCTTATGGACGAACCGTTCGCGGCGGTTGACGCGCAGACGCGTGAAACAATGCAGGACGAAATACTAAGCATCTGGGAAAAAACGGGCAAGACGGTCGTATTCGTAACGCACAGTATCGAGGAGGCCGTAGGCCTTGCCGACCGCGTGGCGGTAATGGCAAAAAACCCCGGGCGCGTCAAGGAAGTCGTTAACGTAAACCTCCCGAGGCCGAGGCGTATCGCGGACGTTCGCAATACTACCGATTTTTCGCTTATATCGCACCGCGTCTGGGAACTCTTACAGGATAAAGAGCCGCTTCCGCTGAACGTCGGGGGTTCCACGGTTGATGTAGGCGAGGCGATACTAGCCGACGCGGCAATTTAGGAGGTTCACAATGGATAAGACAAAGGCCGTTACAGCTAAAGCCGTTGAGGACATAATACCGCCGGGCGATTTCCAGAAACTGCTGTCGATACTGCGCGAAGTGAAATTCGGCACGGTTTCGCTGATTATCCAGGACGGTAAAGTCGTGCAGATTGACAAACTGGAAAAGATACGTTTCAAGTAAAGGGGGCAAATAAAATGAAAAACCGTGCGGCGGGCGGCCTTATTGCCGTCATTTCCGGCTCTCTGGCGGCGTTCGGACCGCAGTCGCTATTCAAAATTTGCGACCAGAGCCACCATATGATGAGCGGCGGTCACAGCGTCTGCTATTACACCGCCCAGGCGACTTTAGCGATAGGCGTGTTAATCGCCCTGCTCGGTATCGCGTACTTTATTTTCGCAAATGGCTCCGTCCGCGCGGGTGTGAGCCTCGCTATTGCCGGAAGTTCCGCGCTGCTGTTTGTTATAGCCAATTTCCTTATCGGTATGGACGAAATGGCGACTATGGCTTGCAGGGGCGCGACCTTGCCCGCGCTGAACGTTATAAGCGTTATTACGTTTACGCTCGCGGCGGTCAATACGGTGTGGCTGCTGCGTAAGCGGGGGGTAGCGGTCAATGCGGCGGCTTAATACGCTTGCACTGTCGCTTCGCAATATCCTTCGCAGACCGTACCGAACAGTCTGCCTCGCGGGAGTGGTCGCGCTGCTGATGTGCGTACTGACGGGCGGCGGCCTCCTTACGACAGGCCTGCGAAACGGCGCGGAAAGCCTCTCCGGGCGGCTCGGCGCGGACGCGCTTCTTGTTCCGGCGGGCTATGAACACGAAGCGGAGGGCGCGCTATTGCGCGGCGAACCCAGCGCGTTCTGGTTTGACGCGGAGCTTGCGGAACGCCTTATGGCAGACGTAAACATCGAGCGGGCTACTCCGCAATTATTCATTTCCTCGTTTGATTCGGAACACTGCGACGCAAAGGTTCAGTTTATCGGCGTTGACCCGGCTACTGATTTCGTTGTATCGCCCTGGTTATCGGAGAGCCTCCCGGGAGGTCTGCGCGACGGCGATATAATAATCGGCAGCAAGATTACAGGCAAAGCCGGCAGTTTCCTGACTTTCTTCGGGCGCAAATACACGGTGGCGGCAAAGCTAGCGGAAACGGGTATAGGCTTTGACACGAGCGTATTCGTAAATATGCCTACGGCGCGGACGGCGTTTAGGGATTATATCGCGCTCGGCGGACAGGGCGGCTCTACTGCGACTACCGACGCGGTAAGCTCTATCGTCGTCAAGGTTAAACGCGATGTAAGCCTAACGGAATTTTCACGCGGAATACGCTACGGTTTCAGAGCGGAAAACGTAGGCGTGGTACTTACAAAAACGCTGTTTGACAGCGTTTCAAGAGGCTTAGAGTCGATGATAACGGTTATCACGGTAATCGCGGCCGCGCTGTTTCTCGCCGCCCTCGGGGTTCTGGCGATATTGTTCTCGGTAACGGTAAACGAGCGCAGACGCGAGTTCGGCGTATATCGGGCGATGGGAGCTACAAAGATTAAACTCGCTACGCTGATACTGACGGAATCCGCGCTCGTAAGTTTCACAGGCGCGATAGTCGGAGCGGGGCTAATAGCTCTAATCTATTTTTCATTTGACACGGCAATAGGACTTGCCGCTGATATGCCCTATCTGAAGCCTAACGCGGAGCAGATTGCGTTTACGTTGCTTACGTCTTTCGCGGTATCGCTTATCGCGGGGCCGCTCGCGTCCGGTTTTGCGGCGGGGCGTATTACTAACAGCGTAACTTCGGTCTTATTGAGGGAGAACGCCTGATGCTTACCGTTAATAATGTTTCAAAGCTTTATAGACGCGGAGGCCGCGAGTTCGCGGCGGTAGACGGCATAACGTTTACGGTAGCTAAAGGCGGCTTTACAGTCATAAGTGGTCACAGCGGAAGCGGTAAGTCAACCCTGCTGAATATTATTGCGGGACTGCTGAAACCCGATAACGGCACGGTTACGCTCGACGGCGCGGATTTAACCGCACTCGGCGACCGCGAATTGTCGGAACTGCGAAACCAAAAAATCGGCTACATACCGCAGGGACACAGCGTGCTTGAAAATCTGACAGTGCTTGAAAACACCGCTCTGCCATTCTATTTAGGCAAACGCCCCGGCGGTGGAGAGCCGTATTCGGCGGCTAAAACCTTGCTCACGCGTATGGGTATAGCGGAACTCGCCGGGCAGTACCCGGCGGAACTTAGCGGCGGCGAGCTTCGTAGGGCGAGTATCGCCCGCGCCCTAATCAATTCGCCCGCCCTGCTAATCGCGGACGAACCCACGAGCGACCTCGACCTTGATAACGCGCGCACGGTGATGAGCCTGTTCGCGGATACGGCAAACAGCGGCGTCGCAGTTATAGTGGTAACTCACGAAACCCAAAGCCTGGAGGGGCTTACATATAGTTCAATAAAATTAAAATCGGGAAAAGAGGACTAGAATGTCAACATTTATCGAAAGACCAAAGTCAAGCTGCGCCCTTGGTGGAGCCTTGACAACGCTTGCGGGACTGACACGCGTGGTTCCGATAGTACACGCCGCCGGAGGCTGCGCGGCAGGCCTCTCGGGCGTATACAGCGGCGCGGCGGGCTATCGCGGAACGGGCTATTGCGGCGGCAATATGATGCCCACAACCAATATCGCGGAAAACAACGTGGTATTCGGAGGCGAGGACAGACTTGCCGAACAAATCGAAAACACGCTGTTCGCTATGGACGGCGACCTCTACGTAGTCGTTACCGGCTGCCAGGTGGAGATTATCGGCGACGATGTTAAATCTGTCGTCAAAAACTACAGCGATAAAAACGTTATCGCCGTAAGCACGCCCGGCTTCCTCGGCAATACGCTGAAAGGCTATGACGCGGTTGTAGGCGCGCTCGTAGATTTCGTTATCAAGCCGCAGGAGGTCAAGGACGCTAAAACTATCAACATCTTCGGCGTAGTACCCGGTCACGACGTTTTCTATCGCGGAAATTTAGAGGAAATTCGGCGGCTCTTAGGTCTTATAGGCGTTAAAGTAAACACTTTCTTTAGCATAAGCGACACAATAGACGACATACGCGGCTACGGTTCGGCGGCTTTGAGCGTCGTCCTCGCCCCGAACGTCGGTGTTGCCCCGGCTGAAAAGTTGAAGCAAAAGAACGGTACTCCCTACATTCTAAGCGAAATCCCAGTAGGGCCTAGCGGCACAGCGGCGTTCCTGCGCCAAATCGGGCAGGCGGTTAACGCGCCGCACTCGCTTGTTGAGAGCGTCATTGCCGCAGAGGCTAAGTATTATTATACCTATCTTAACGGCATTGTCGATACCTTTTCAGACCTCGACTTCCAGCGTTTCGCGATTATCAGCGCGGACGGGTATTACGCTCACGCGCTTACAAAGTTTATCGCGAACGACCTCGGGTGGGTTCCGCACCTTACCACGATTAACGATATCCCGGACGACGACGAGCAGGTGTTATACTTACAGCGGTTTATTGACATAACTTCTGAAACGCGCCCGATTATTACTTTCGAACAGCAGGCAGGGCAGATACTAAAACACGTCCGCGACAGCTGGGCATTAAACCACAACGAAAAATACTACGACGCGCTGTCCCCGGCGTATGTAATCGGCTCCGGCATAGACAGCGGTCTGGCTGAAAAACTTGGCGCTACGTTTTTATCGGTAGCGTTTCCCGTAAGCAACAGGGTTGTAATGAATAAGACCATAGCGGGCTTCAGAGGCGGTTTAACGCTTATTGAGGACCTAATCACACAATTAGTAGCGTCAAGATAGGAGATTAAAAATGTCAAGTAGATATTCACAGGAACTAAGCTACGGCTTTACGGAGCAGCTCGCGCCGCCGGTACGCGAAACGCGCATAGGCGTCTGCGCGGCATACTGCGGGGAGTGCGGCGATTTAATCCGCGATGTACAAAGCGGCTGCGCGCAATTGCAGGGGCGCAAATTCGCTCAAAGCGGCGGTTGCCAGTTAATGCTCGCGGTCGGGATTGTCAGCAGTCTTACGAACGTGGTTGTAATTGTCCACAGTCCGCTCGGTTGCTGTTCGGGCTTTGTCGGTATGGGCGGCGTGCGGAAAGCCACGCGTTCCTCACGCGGCAAAAGCTCCGAGGATTTTATATGGATTCACACAAACCTTGACGAGCTGGACGTTGTAAACGGCGGCGAGGCGAAACTTCGCGAGGCCATACTCTACGCGGAGAAGGAGTATCACCCGGACGCTATAATAATCGCGAACGGTTGTGTACCGGGGATTATCGGCGACGATATCGACTCAATTGTAAGCGAGCTTGATAGCCGCCTTTCCGCGAAGCTCGTCCCGATACACTGCGAGGGTTTTAAGAGCCGCTATGTCGCAAGCGGTTACGACAGCGCCTACCACGGCGTTCTGCGCCACCTCGTTGACCCCAAAATCAAAGAGCGAAGCGTAATCGCGGAGGAAAACGAACAGCGCGACGCCCTCGAAAAATACAGAATTTCGCGCACGGTGAATATTTTCAACGTAGGCTCAAACAGCAACGGCGACGAGGTAGAACTCTCGCGCATAATCTCCGCGTTGGGGCTTATTCCGCGCGTTCTGCCGCTAAACGCAACGCTTGACGATTTGGCGAGTATCGGTGAGGCGGCTCTCAACGTTTCTATCTGCGCCACTCACGACGATTACCTTCTAGGGCATTTGCAGGAGCGTTTTGGTACGCCCTATCTTATTGACACGCTTCCTATCGGCATACGTAGCACTAACCGCTGGCTCCGCGAGATTGCAAAGTTTTTCCATTTAGAGGAGGAAGCCGAGCGCGTGATAAAGCTTGAAAACGACGCACTGAATAAAGCCTTAGAGCCGTTCCGTGCGGTTCTCAAAGGCAAGAAGGTTTACGTAGGCGGCGGCGAAACGCGTATCCTTACTACTGCGGCGTTTTTCAAATACGACCTCGATATGGAGCTTGTCGGAGTAAAGGCTCACAACGTTGACCGCTTCGTAGAGGAAATAGCCGAGGAGCTTCACGACCCGAAGCTTCATATAACAGTAGCGGCAGGACAGCCCGCCGAGGAGCTTGCCGTAATCAATATCCTTAAACCCGACCTCTATTGCGGACATCAGGGCGCTAACGGCTGGGTGACGCGCCTCGGCGTTCCGAATATACCGCTGTTCGGTATGGCGTTTAACTTTATGGGCTATTCCGGCGCGTTTGAACTGGCGCGAAAAGCCGCTAAGGCTCTCAAAAACACGAACTTTGTACGGAACATCTCGGCTAACGTAGACCTGCCGCTTACAAAAGCCTGGTTTGAGCGCGATACACGACTTAACATAAAGGAGACTGAAAACATATGAGCAACATAGTCGTAAACAATCTGACGCAGTTAATCGGCAACACCCCGGTTCTGCGGCCGCAGAATTTTAACATTCTCGCGGGGATTACAGAATCCGAACTGCTGCTGAAACTCGAATACTTCAACCCGCTCGGAAGCGTCAAGGACAGGATTGCCTATTCAATGGTCGTGGACGCTGAAAAAAAGGGTTTGCTGACGAAAGACAGCGTTATAATTGAGCCGTCGAGCGGCAATACCGGGGTAGGGCTTGCCTTTGTCGCGGCGGCTAAACGCTACCGCATAGTCGTTGTAATGCCGGATACTATGAGCAAGGAGCGCCGCGCGCTCGTTACGGCTCTGGGCGCGGAACTCGTTCTCACGCCCGGTTCGGCGGGTATGAAGGGCGCGATACGCAAGGCAGAGGAGCTGCAAACGCAAATCCCGCACGGTATAATCCTCCAGCAATTTGAAAACCCCGCGAATCCCGAGATTCACCGCTCAACTACGGGGCCGGAAATCTGGGAGGCAACGGAGGGCAAAATCGACATACTCGTCGGAGGCGTAGGCACCGGCGGCACGATTACGGGCGCCGGGATTTACCTAAAAGAGCGCAAGCCGGAGCTGAAAGTCGTCGCCGTAGAGCCTAGCGCGTCGCCCGTGCTGTCCGGCGGCAACCCCTCTCCGCACCGTATACAGGGCATAGGCCCCGGCTTCGTCCCGAGCGTGCTTGACCTCAAACTTGTCGACGAAATTTACAAGGTTCTCGACGACGAGGCAATTGACACAGCGCGAACCCTTGCCCAGGAGGAGGGTCTGTTAGTAGGCATATCAAGCGGAGCGGCGGCCTTCGCGGCCGCTAGAATAGCCCGCAGACCCGAGAACAACGGCAAAACCGTACTCGCAATACTACCCGACACAGGCGAACGCTACCTATCAACAGGAATATTCGACCCCCGCGAGGAAAAATCAAGATACTGGCACAGTTGACAGTTAACAGTTATCAAATATCAAATATCAGAGACGAAAGGTTTGGACGAGGGTTGCGGGGTCGCACAAAGTAAACGTAGGGGCGGGTTTCAAACCCGCCCTTTGGTTTCGCAATTATAAATAAACCGCACAAACTAATGTAGGGGCGAGGCTCGCCTCGCCCGGATTGCCAATTTTCACCGGTTGTCAATTTTACCCACCACAATCCGGGCGGGGCAAGGTGCGTTGCCCCTACAAGCCTCAACGCAAATTATCCGCTCCCTACGCGCGCGAACCAATTGACAATCGCCGCCGCTTGTGATATACTTCGTATATATCAAAACCGGGGGATTGAAAATGGATATTTTCACTTGTGAATATCAGTCGCCAATAGGCGGGATTGTCGCGGCGTCGCAGAATGACGCGGTTGTCGGCTTGTGGTTTGAAAACCAAAAATATTTCCCGAACACTGATACCTGGAGAGCCGCGCCGGACAAGCCGCCGCTGATAAAACTTCGCGCGTGGCTGGACGCTTATTTTGACGGCGGCAGACCCGGTATAGATTTCGCTATAGCCCCCGGCGGTTCCGAGTTTCGCCAAAAAGTCTGGAGGCTCCTGCTCGCCATACCCTACGGCGAAACGACGACCTACGGCGCGATAGCCGCTAAAATCGCCGCTGAACTAGGAAAAACGCGCTTTTCCGCACAGGCGGTGGGCGGAGCGATAGGGCATAACCCGATTTCGCTCGTAATCCCTTGCCACCGCGTCATAGGCGCAAACGGAAGCCTAACAGGCTACGCGGGAGGGCTGGATAAAAAGCAAGCCCTGCTAAAACTGGAGCAACGCCCGTAGGGGCGGGTTTCAATCCCGCCCTCCCCCGTAAATTCCCCTCTTGGGAGGGGTGCCGCGTAGCGGCGTGGTGGTTCCCCCGCAGGACGTAACCCCGTCCGCTGTCCCGGCGCACTTGCGATACGTAGTTAATGATATGCGGCGAAACAATCCAGGGTTGACGTACAATTCTGCGATACGTAGTCCGTATGTTTCCCCCCCGGCACTGGATTGCTTCGCACCTGTAACACTGTACGTATCGCGAGCTTACCGGTGCTTCGCAATGACGGGGGAGGGTACGGGGGAGCGCGTCACGGGGGAGGGTATGGCGGAGGGCGACAGTTTTTTACAATTGACAAATACTTGCGCTTGTGCTATACTATACTTTATGAAAAAAATAAATCGTATACTCTTTGCCTGTTCGGTTTTGTTTGTGCTTGCTATGACAGTTTTTCCTCCGTATTCGAGTACGCGCCATTTTAACCGCGTTATGTTTGACAGCTACGAGGTTGCCTGGCGCGACTGGTACTATAACGGTTCCGCGCGGTACTTTACTACCAATATACTGGGGAACCTCGTCCTATTCATTCCCTTCGGCTACTTCGGCAAACTCACGGGGCGGAGGCATATCGTCGTACTCGGCCTGTTTTTTTCCGTGCTTGTCGAAGCCGCGCAGTATCCGCTCGGACGCTGGACGGACGTTGACGATGTGATACTAAACACCCTCGGAACGGCGCTTGGCTTAGGCCTCGCCGTATTATGGCGCTTTTTCAACAGGCGCCGGATTGGAAAACGATGAAAGAAAAAGACAACAATTTCAAGACCTCTATCGGAGGTCAGGCCCTGATAGAGGGAATAATGATGCGCGGACCCAAAAAATCCGCGATAGCCGTGCGAAAATTCGACGGCGAAATCATTACGAAGGTTGACGACCTGAAGTTTATCAAGGATAAGTACCCTATCCTCGGTTGGCCGCTAATCCGCGGAGTGGTCAACTTCGGGGGCGCGATGGCGAACGGTGTTACCGCGCTGTTTTTCGCGGTTGACCAATTGCCGCCGGAGGAGCAGGAGGCGCAGCAAGGCGCGGTAGACCGCTGGCTCGAAAAACACTTCGGAGCGGACGAAAAAGGGCAGAAGGCCTTGATGACCGTCGTAACCGTACTTAGCGTTGCGCTCTCCGTAGGTCTGTTTATACTGCTTCCGACACTGCTCGCGGGCTTTATCAACCGCTTCATACCTACGGTACTGCTCAAAAACCTTGTCGAGGGCGTAGTTCGCATAGCTATTTTCCTTACATACCTCATACTCGTGTCGCGAATGCCCGATATACAGCGGGTTTTCAGCTATCACGGCGCGGAACACAAAACGATTTACTGCTACGAAAACGGTCTGCCGCTGACTGTCGAGAACTGCCGCAGTCAGAAGCGTGAACACCCGCGCTGCGGGACGAGCTTCCTGTTCGTGGTTATGATAGTGTCAATATTTGTATTCTCGGTGGTAAGCTGGACAAACCCCTTGCTACGTATAGTATTCCGCCTCCTCCTCCTCCCCGTGGTGGTAGCGATAAGCTACGAGTTCAACCGCTTCGTAGGGCGGCACGATAACGCTTTCACGCGCTTCCTCTCCGCCCCCGGCCGCGCGATACAACGCTTCACAGTATTCGAGCCGGACGACTCAATGCTTGAGATTGCAATAGCCGCAATGGAACTCGTTATCCCCGAGGACAAAAGCGACGAATGGTGATGGCAATTGATAATTGATAATTGATAATTGACAATTAGGACGGGGGTTGCGTCCGCTGCGGCGGGGAGACCACCCCGCCGCCTGCGGGCGGCACCCCTCCCAAGAGGGGAATAGGGGCGCACACGCGGGCTGCTGAATTGGTTTGGACAAGGATTGCGGGATTGGTTTGGACGGGGGCTGTGGGTGTGTTCCACGTCCCCGCGCCGTGCGCGGGTAATTCCCCTCTTGGGAGGGGTGCCGCGTAGCGGCGGGGTGGTTTCCCGCGCCGTGCGCGGACGCGTCTCGCGTCCTACCTCCGTATCAGCGAAGCGCCCGCGCCCGTGGGCGGGGCAGGGCTTTGCCCTGCCCGTCATTGCGAAGCCGCCACCGCACTTGCGATACGTAGTTGGTGATATGCGGCGAAGCAATCCAGGGTTGACGTAGAACCCCGCGATACGTAGGACGTAGGACGTATGTTACGCTCGCGGCACTGGATTGCTTCGCACCTGTAACGTTCTACGTATCGCGGGCGTACCGGTGCTTCGCAATGACGGACTCTTGCGCCGTTGCCTTTTGAATGTACATTCTAATCCCCGAGAGTTGCACCCGCCTGTAGGGGCGAGGCAAGCCTCGCCCGGTTGTGTGCATATAACAAGGCAACCGGACAACCGGGCGGGGCAAGCCCCGCCCCTACAAATTTGTGCAAGGTTTTAGGACAGTTTCTAATGACATACCGCCAACTTTATCAGCAGTACAGGCACTTGGGCGACCTCACTGCGCGGAGGTTGCTTTGCTTTGCCTCGTTGCGCTCGCCCGCGGAATTGTTGCGCGGCTTTGACGACAGCGTTAGCGCGGAGATTGCGGAAACGTTCGGGCTTTGCGCTCGCCGCGCCCTTGCCGGGGAACACGAAGCTTACATTACCGGCGAATGGGAATTTTTTGGTTTGCCGCTTTTTATAACGCCCGCCGTGCTTATCCCGAGGGTTGACACGGAGGAAATTGTCTCGAAATCGCTTGAACTGTTGCGCGGCATTGAGAACGCGCGGGTGCTTGACCTCTGCTGCGGTTCGGGCTGTATCGGTATCGCAATTGCGAAACAGCTCTCTTGCGAATTGACGGCGGTCGATATTTCAGCGGAAGCGCTCAAACTCACAAGGCGCAACGCCGCCCTAAACAACGTAAAAATCAGAACGTTAAAATGCAACGCTCTGACTGAAAATCCTTATAAAGACGAACACTTCGACCTGCTTGTCAGCAACCCGCCGTATCTGTTGACAAGCGAAATTGAAACGCTCGACAAGTCGGTGCGCGACTACGAGCCGCGCCTCGCTTTAGACGGCGGCAACGACGGTTTAGCGTTCTACAGGGCGATAGCGCGGCTGTGGTCAAACTGCGCGGAAAACATAGTCGTAGAATGTGCGATAGCGCAAGTATCCGATGTAGAACGTATTTTACCGGGCGCGGTAGTCGTCGGGACCGGGACTATTGCGCGTTCTCCGACTTAAATTCCTCGTCAAGCGCGGTTTCATCGGGAGCGGCGGGTATGTCCGCTATTTTTTTGCTTTTTGAAAGGCGCAGCTCAAAGATTATTTCGAGCGCAATTGACGCGGCTACGCACAGTCCCGCCAGCAACTGCGATACTCGCAGTCCCGTACCCGGCAGGAACAGACTGTCGCTTCGCAGGGCTTCTATAAACACGCGCCCCAGGCCGTACCACCCGAGGTACAGCACAAATATCTGCCCGCCGTAGCGTCTGCGCTTTGAAAAGAAATGCAGAAGCGCGAAGCCTAAAGCGTTCCAAAGGCTCTCGTACAAAAACGTTGGGTGGAAATATTCCGTAAAACCGTTGACGGTTAAGCCCATTTTCCAGGGCAGGTCAGTAAGCGTCCCATAGGCCTCGCGGTTGACGAAATTGCCCCAGCGTCCTATGCTCTGACCAATTAAAAAACCTAGAGCGGTCAAATCGAGATAGGGGGAGAGGCGAAAATCATAATTGTGCCGGCTTTTTATAAAACCGAACAGCGCGATACCCGCGAACGCGCCGATTATGCCGCCGAATATAGCAAGCCCGCCGTTCCATATTTGCAGAGCCTGTAAAAGCGTCCAGCGTGTACCGCTGAAAGCTATGTAGTACGCTCTGGCCCCGATTATCCCGAGCGGCAAGCCGAACAGCAGCATATCGGTAATGGAATCAGCGTCAACGCCAAAACTCCGCGAGCGCTTCATAGCGTAGATTACGGCAAGCAAAAAGCCGAGCGCGATTATTACGCCGTAGTAATGTATCCTCCAGCCGAATACCGGGAAATACGTCCCAAAATCCAACTCGAAGTTTCCCAGCAAAGGGAATGAAATGGTGGGCATTGTTGTCCCTCATTATATAAGGTTTATTTTGAATCGTTGCACCATTTTGTAGGGGGCGATGCCCACATCGCCCCGCCGGATTGCACAACTGTACGTATTACGTAG
Organism: Oscillospiraceae bacterium; assembly: GCA_031261635.1. GTDB lineage: Bacteria > Bacillota > Clostridia > Oscillospirales > Oscillospiraceae > JAISJH01. The sequence goes on along the minus strand of JAISJH010000073.1, from coordinate 2,048 downwards.
AATAGCAAAGCCCGGAGGGACGATGTGGGCATCGTCCCCTACAAAATCCCGCGGTCTTACTAATTCTCCGTCAAAACTTTTCCTATGAACATTAGGCTGCGGTTGCCGCTGCCCCAGATTGTCAGGTCGGCGTCAGCGCGTTTGCGGTTGTCGGATACCAGGTAGACGTTGTTATTGTCGTCCGTCTGATAGCGTTTGCAGTAGTACGAGCCGTCTACGCAGAAAATGCCCACGTCGCCGTCGTAGAGGCTCGCGCCGTCTTTGGCGCAGTAGACTATTTCGCCGTCGTTTATGTTCGGTTCCATAGAGTCGCCGGAAATTTTCATAGCGAACTGCGCGTTGCTCGGAACGCCCTCTCCAACCGTCAGCATTTCGTAATCAACGCCGTCGAGCGGAGCCGTATAGCCCGCCGCCGCAAGGGTGAGATACAGAGGTATCTGACGCTCGGCAACACTCGGCTCGTATGTTTTGGGCTGTTCCTCGCGCAGACGGCGAAGCTCCTCGTCAAGCGCGAGCGTAATAATCCTGCGCCCGTGTTCGTCGAGTTTACGATATTTGGACATAACGATTTCCTCTTTTCGCGTCAAACCGTTAGTGTCCTGCCCCGTAACGAGGTAGTCAAAACTGACGTCAAAGTAAGACGTGAGCTTCTTTAAGGTCTCAAGCCTCACTCCGGCGGTACCTTTTTTGTACCAGCCGTCAATAGTGGTATAGGGGATATGACCGTTGCGCGAGAGTTCGCTCTTGGTGATGCCTTTTTCACGAAGCAGTTGATTGACAGTTTCTAAAAACATATGAACATTATCCTTTCTGGTAGTTAATATCGGGCATTACGGGTACGGCACAATAAATCATTTTCCCTTTAAGTATAAACCATTTTGTGGTATTTGTCAAGAGGAGAATATTGTTAGTTAATAGATATCAAATATCAAATATCAGAGACGATGAAACAGTTAACAGTTAGCAAATATCAAATATCAGAGACGGGGGTTTGGACGTTTGGTTGCGCGGGGACGATTTGAACGAACCATTTCGTAGGGGCGGGTTTAAAACCCGCCCTCCCCCGTCCTACGCGCCGTGCGCGGGGTGCGCCGTCCCGGCGCACCGTCATTGCGAAGTGCCGCAAGGCTCGCGATACGTACCACGTTTAGGCACGAAGCAATCCAGTGCCGGGAGGACAACATACGGACTACGTGTCTACGTATCGCAGGTGCCTACGTCAACCCTGGATTGCTTCGCCGCATATCATTAACTACGTATCGCAAGTGCGGTGGCGGCTTCGCAAAGACGGTGCGCCGGAGGGCGCACCACGGGCAGGGCGAAGCCCTGCCCTGTCCCGGCGCATTGCGCCGGGACGGTGGACGTGGGTTACGCAATCCGGGCGAGGCAAGCCTCGCCCCTACATACCTTTACGGGTTATTTGAAATTTTGCAACGCGAAGGGCGGGTTTGAAACCCGCCCCTACGTCCACCGCAACCAACGTCCAAACCCATCGTCTCTGATATTTGATATTTGATATTTGATAACTGTTATTTGTCCAAATTGCCACTTGACAACTGACCGTCTAATGGGATATAATACGATAAATGTCAATTGTTACGCTATACGCTCATATTTTGACATTTGACTTTTATTTACATTTGGAGGTTACGTCAATGCTTACACCCGCTGAAATACTTGGTAAATGGATTGATACCGGCACGGCTAAGACCAAAAACAAACCCGGGAAACTCTTTGTGCTGGCGCTCTTTGCGGGAATGTTTATCGCTATCGCGGGCGTTGCCGCGACTACCGCGGCGGTTTCGCTCAATCCCGTTAGCGCGTCGCTCGGGAAGCTTGTCGGAGCGGTAGTGTTCCCCGGAGGGCTTGCGATGGTTATACTCGCGGGGAGCGAACTTTTTACCGGGAACACGCTTATTACCATTTCGATCGTTCACAGGAAGGCCACATTCGGTGGTATGCTGAAAAACTGGGTCATCGTCTACATAGGCAACTTTATAGGCTCGGTGCTGATAGCCGCGCTTGCGGTATACGGACACACGTTTTCG